>JBGOVH010000485.1:0-3280 GCA_041478005.1 Terriglobia bacterium
GCAGGAGTTCCGGGATATCTTGTCTCCAGCCCAGCAGCTTGACTTTCCCCTCGATCCCAAACTCTCGAATTCGATTTTCAAGCTGAGGACGAAGCTCTCCGTCTCCTACCATAAGAAAGAGAGTACAGGGCAACTGATCCAAAACTTTCTTGGCAGTATCCAAGAAATAATTCAAGCCCTTGGAGGGCGTGAACGAGGCCACAATGCCCACTATCATATCGGAAGGGGAGAGGCCTAACTCCATTTTTTTTTGGGTTTTATCCAGCTTCTGGTTCCGAAATGGGGAAAAATCCACCCCGGAGCGAATCAACTCACATTGCGGTTGCGAAAAAATTCCGTACGCTTGACCCTTAAGCCGATTTTGATCAGAGACGACGACAAAACGCGTGGTTATCAGGGCCGTTATTCGCTCAATTCCGATGTAGATCCGTTTCTGCCAGGAGGGATGAGACTCACTGAAGCCGAACCCATGATAGGTATGGATAATCCGGGGAACCCCGGATAGACGAGCGGCCCATCTACCCACAATCCCCGCCTTAGGTGTGTGGGTGTGGGCGATCTGCGGCCTTTCGCTTCTTAGAATCTTGCGGATCTTCAGAATTGCTTTGAAATCAGTCCAAGAGCTTTGGAAACCAATCTGCCGGTTCAATTCGGAGACGACGAAATGTCGTATGTGCTGGATCGCTGCGAGCTCGGGCAAGAGCAAGCCGCCTTCCCCAGTAATGACGATCTGTTCGAACAACGCCGGGTCTAGTCCCTTACTCAGATGGAGCACGGCTTTTTGTGCTCCTCCCAGGTCCATTCGGGTGATGATCCGGGCAATCTTGATCTTCATTAGAGCGAGTTCATATTTTTTTCGGGCACGCCACGAGCGATGAAAATGTTAGCAGTGACTTGTCCAAGTTCGTGCTCGTACTCTTTTACTCTTGCTCTTACTCGTGCCCCGCATGAACCGTTGAATCGAGCAACAGGTTTAATGGAAATAAACAAGTTAAGGGGTAAGTTTCTAAAGAGACCCCAAAACCTCTACAAGGACATATCCACCTTCTTCAGGTAATACCCAATGGAAAGGCATACCAGAAGAGTGAGAGACGTTATCAGCAAGATCATGGATGAATTCACCTGGGTCAGGACGAGAGCAATTCCTCCCAATACTCCTGATGCCACATAACTGGAAATGACTGTTTCCTCAACAGTCAATCTCCACTTTCTCAAGCGCAAAGGGAAATGATCAGGGCTGCCTTGCATGATGGGAACGCCTCTGCGAAAGCGGATATGAATGACCAGCAACATATCGAATATGGGCACACCTAAAATGAGAATCGGAGCCACGACACCCAAGAGGCTCACTTTGGTATATGCACCATTCATGGAAAGAGCAGCTAGCATAAGCCCGATGAATAGGCTCCCGGTATCTCCAAGATATATTTTGGCCGGCTTGAAATTGTAGCGGAGAAATCCCAGTAGACTTCCGGTAAGTGCAATAGACAGAGGAACGATGAACTCTCTGCCGCTACGGTAATTGACAATCACCAGGATCAGTGCGCCGATCGCTCCCACTCCTGTGGCTAGGCCATCCATAATATCGATCAGGTTAAAAGCATTAGTAATTGCCATGATCCAAAAAATGCTTAAAGGGATTGCGATCCATGGCGGGAGTATGGACAACTTGACATAAATGGAAGCTTTAACCAGAACACACGCAGCAACGAACTGCCCCAGCAGCTTGACTTTCGGACTAAGGACACCAAGGTCGTCAATAAGTCCAAGAATGACGATGATGGCTCCTCCTAGAAGTATTCCCAGGACTTCCCGACTATATTGATAGATCAACCCCGTCGTCAGCAGGAAAGAAAGATAGACTGCCAGCCCGCCCAGGTAGGGAATTGGCTCAGCCTGCTTTTTCAGTGGAGAGTTCGGCTTGTCCACAATCCCAAACTTTAATGCCGCCTGGCGGAAAAGGGGTGTGAAGTAGAGGGAGAGAAGAAAAGACAAGACAAAAGTCGCGATGTATATGAACATGAAAGAAAAAATTTAGCCATTGAATCCCTTGTTTTCCTCCAACCAGGATTCAAACATGAGTACTCCCCAAAGCGGGTATTGCCAATTGCGCCTGCCGGACATGTGCTCTTTCCACTTCTGAAGAATCGGATGTGGATTTAGAAAGCCCTCACTGCGAAGCCGGCGCTCATCCAAAAGAGATTCGCTCCAGTCGCGCAGAGGGCCTCGCAACCAATCATGAAGCGGAATGGCAAACCCCATTTTGGCGCGATTTGTCAAATTGTCGGGCAAATACTTGCGCAGTACTTGACGCAGCAGCCATTTGCTTTGTCCGTTGCGGATCTTCCAGGAAAGCGGCAATTGCCAAGCGAATTCCACCAGCCGGTGGTCCAGTAGTGGAGCACGAGCTTCCAGGCTAACAGCCATACTGGCGCGATCCAGCTTGACCAAAATGTCATCCGGTAAGTAGGTGACAGTGTCCAGGTGAATCATCTGTTGGGTAAAGTGAGCCAGATTATGGCTGTAGAGTGGCTCTGCAGCGGGAGTGAGGGGCTCACTGCCTCCCAGAACCAGCGCTGCAGGATCCTTCCAGTGTGAGACCAGCGCCAGGTAAAGCTTCCCCGGATCATCGAGAGCCAGGACTTCTGCGAGTTTTTGCAATTTGTCGCCAGGATGGGTTAGTTTCTTGGGCAACTTCCGGCCAAGTTTCTGAAAGACTGATTCCCATACCTCTGGCGACAACGCGTTAAGAGCCGCAGCTCCAATCTTTCGGATGGCCCCGGGCAGCCAATTAATTTGCCGCCATACCTTCGGCCCCCAGACATATCGATTATACCCGCCAAAGATTTCATCTCCCCCGTCTCCAGAAAGGCTTACTGTGACATCTTCGCGGGCCAATCGAGAAACCAGATAGGTGGGGATCTGCGAAGAATCGGCAAAAGGTTCGTCATAGAGCTTCGAGATGTGAGGAATGACATCAATGGCTTCCTTGGGGGTGATGAAGAGCTCGGTATGCACAGTCCCAAGATGCCAGGCCACAGCACTGGCGTGGGCCGCCTCATTGTAGCCAATCTGTTGATGCCCTATCGAGAAGGTCTTTACCGGACTTCCATTTTGGGCTTGCATTAAAGCCACGACAGTTGAGGAATCGACCCCTCCAGAAAGGAAAGCACCCAGAGGCACATCGGCCAACATTCTCAACTTCACTGAATCGCGCAGAAGTCTATCCAACTCGCAAGTCGCTTCATCAGGAGTTCCTTTGAAAGGCTCACTCATCCCC
>JBGOVH010000289.1:0-4650 GCA_041478005.1 Terriglobia bacterium
ATACTCTTCATTGTAAGGTTCCAGATCAATCAGCTGCTTGACCAAATCGAGCGCCTTGGAGTACTCACATTTGGAGATATAGGCGTCGGCATGAGAAAGGAGAGTCAAGGCAAGCTGATCGTACTGATAGGTTGAACCATAAAAGCCTTCCAGCAGGCGATAGGCATCGAGCTTTTGCGGATCCAGCTTGAGGATTTCCTCCAGGATTTCGACGCATTTCTGACGTGTTTCCTTGTCTTGAATTTCCTTGTAGAGATTCTCAATATGAGCCAGTGCTCGGTCAATTTTCTTTTCGGCCAGCAGAACTTCGACAAAGGGCAAAGTCTGGACTAAATAACTCTTGTCGATTTTGACCAGCTTCCCATAGATACGTTCCGCTTCGTCCACTCTCCCAGCCTTGATACATAGGCGGGCCAAGTAAGCCATGGTGTTGGGTTGGGAGGGATCTGCCGCCAGAGTCGATAGCAGAGATTCAATGGCTTTCTGGATTTTTCCCTGTTTCTCGTAGACTTCAGCAACCCGGTTGTGGAGATTCTTTTCGGCAGGATCAATTGTCCGGATTTTTTCCAGTGCGCTTAACGCTTCATCGTAATGGTTGTCTCGAAAGAAGTCGCGGGCTAGCTGGTAGAAAATTTCCATCGATTTTTCCTTAAGCCCCTTCTCGTTAAGGAAAAGAGCTAGTTTCATCGAATGGCTCTTATTCGAAGGGTCTAAGGAGACCAACTTTTCCAATGTCTCGATCGTTTTCGATGTGTTTCCCTCGCCTTCGTAGATTCCACAAAGCTCCAATATGACGTTGAAGAGCTCATTCTTAGCCCCAGTTTTGGTAAAGATCTCCAGCAACTTCTCACGCGCCAGAATATTTCTTGGGAGGATCTTGATGATCTTGCGATAGACGGAAGTCGTCTCGTTAAGGTCGCCTTGCGCGGAGTAGTCTGAAGCTACCTTAAACAAATGACGGCTAGCTCGCTGGGTATCACGTTTATCGATATATAGGTCGGCTATGAGGTTGTGTACTTCTGTATTTTGAAAATCCTCAGACAAGATTTCCTGGTAGACATCAATCGCCTCATTGATTCTTCCGTAGGAGACAAGTTTCTCAGCTTGTTTGAGCAGCTTGGGTAAGTTCATGAACTCTACTTCTTAGAGCGAAGACGTCCTGAATAATGAGGCTCTTTCGGGTTGAGCCCTCTATACTTATCGTTTGTCAGGGGGAAATCTTGACAGTCAAACTGCAGACTTAAAAAGAATTTTCGAGAGGGGAACGTGTTGGAGGAATTAAGAAACTGTAGGGGGAGGGACGAAGTTTGACGTGCGAATGGCGATTGTGACTTCGAAACCTGCCCATCCCCTTTTGAACCAAGTCTCTTTGTGGGAGCCTAATGACGACCCTCGGTCTCGCCCTTTTTTTCGCGCTGGTCGCGCAAAACGGCTTTGCGGCTCAATTTGACCTTCTGTCCGTCAATACCGATGACTTTGACTAAGAGTTGATCGCCCTCTTTCAGCTCGTCCTTGATATCGCGAATTCGTTGCTCGGCAACTTCACTGATGTGCAACAGACCATCCTTGCCCGGAAAGATTTCCACGAAGGCGCCGAATTCTACCAAGCGGACCACCTTACCCAGATAGATCTTCCCCATTTCGGCTTCGGCGGTAAGGTCTTTGATCATCTGGATGGCTTTGTTGGCAGCAGCTTCGTCAACGGCGGCGACATTTACCTTACCATCATCAGAGACATCAATCTTGACACCCGTTTTTTCGATGATGGATCGAATGACTTTACCACCGGGCCCGATCACATCACGGATTTTGTCAGTGCTGATTTTGAGTGTGTGAATCCTGGGAGCATGTCGCGAGGTGTGGGTGCGGGCCTCAGCGATGGTTTCCAGCATTTTGACGAGGATGAATAGACGTCCTCGCCTTGCTTGCTCCAGAGCCTGTTCCATGATTTCCATGGTAATTCCGCCAATCTTGATGTCCATCTGCAGTGCGGTGATCCCACTGCTAGTCCCAGCGACCTTGAAATCCATGTCCCCGTAATGATCTTCGGCCCCGGCGATGTCGGTCAGGACGGCATATTTGTGTCCTTCTTTGACTAGTCCCATGGCGACACCGGCCACAGGAGCTTTAATGGGTACTCCCGCGTCCATCAAGCAAAGTACTCCACCGCAAACACTGGCCATGGACGAGGAGCCATTGGATTCCATGATGTCTGAAACGATGCGAATGGTATAAGGGAACTTGTCTTCCGCAGGAATAATCGGAAGGATAGCCCTTTCCGCAAGCGCTCCATGGCCCACTTCCCGCCGGCCGGGCCCGCGCATGAAGCCCACCTCCCCGACGCTAAATGGAGGGAAGTTATAATGCAAAAGAAAGCGCTTGGAAGATTCGCCCTCCATAATGTCGATCTTCTGAACATCATCCGCTGTCCCCAGCGTTGCTGCAACCAGCGCCTGCGTTTCTCCTCGAGTGAATAGGGCCGATCCATGCGACCGGGGCAATAATCCCACCTCGCAAGTAATAGGCCGAATCTCATCGAAGGCCCGGCCATCAGGCCTTCGTTTCTTATCCAAAATGTCTTCGCGAAAGATGCGTTCCATTAGGTTGTCAAATATCGTCTCGACATCATGACGCAGGGACTTAGGCTCCTCGGGGTATGAACTCACCAGCGACTCTTTGATTGCATCCACCTTCTCATAACTCTCCAGCTTTCCGTATTTTTGAGTGTCTAGAGCATCACGCAACTCGCCAGAGACACGGGCCGAGATTGCGTCTACGAGTTTCTGGTCCATAGAGGGAACGGATACCACACGCTTTTGAGTATTTAACTGAGCTGCCAGCTCCTTTTGTATGGCGACGATCTTCTTAATTTCAGCGTGGCCAAAAGCCAAAGCCTCAACCACCATTTTTTCGGATACTTCCTGAGCTCCTGCCTCCACCATGACAATGGCATCTTCGCTTCCTGCAATAATCAGGTTGAGCCGGCTGGTCTTAAGTTCACTGCTGGTGGGGTTGATGACGAGCTTATCATCTATGAATCCGACGCGTACCCCCGCAATGGGCGTGTGGAACGGAACATTCGAGATGAGCAGGGCGGCGGAAGCTCCGGTGATGCTCATGGTATCGGGATCATTCTCGCCATCAGCCGAGAGAACCAAGGCGATCACTTGGGTATCACAATGGAAACCGGGCGGAAATAACGGCCGGATAGGACGGTCAATCAGGCGGCACGTCAGCACTTCCTTTTCACTGGGTTTTCCTTCACGTTTGAAAAAACCTCCAGGAATTCTTCCAGCGGCGTAATAATTCTCACGGTAATCTACAGTTAAGGGGAAAAAATCAGCGTTTTCGCGCGGTTTCTTGTTGGAACATGCGCTTACCAGGACAATGGTATCTCCGTAACTGACCTGCACGGAACCGTGTGCCTGCTTAGCAATCTTTCCTGTTTCGATGGAGAGGTCTCGCCCTCCAATGGTGGTACTAACTCGATGTATCATGTTTGCCTTTCCTTTGGCAGACCAGAAACCTTAATTCGGTTAGGCCTCGTGTCTTCTGCAGCAACAAAAATAGCGACCCTTCGGTTTCTCCGGAAACGTCCCAGGTCGCTTTGGTTTGATAAGACTGAAATTGATTTTTTGAGATCTACGAAATCTATTTTCGGATTCCAAGTCGCTGGATGAGGCTGCGATAGCGCTCGACGTCTTTTGATTTAACATAATCCAGCAGCCGGCGCCGGTGGCCAACCATTTTCAGCAAGCCCCTTCTGGAGGCATGGTCCTTTTTGTGTGTCTTGAAATGGCCGGTTAAGTAATTGATTCGTTCACTCAGCAACGCAATTTGAACTTCCGGAGAGCCAGTGTCTGTAAGATGAACTTTGTATTGGCTAATCACCGAACTCTTGAATTCGCTTGTAAAAACCATGGATTGTTACTCCTTGGATTCTAATCACCCCTTAAAACGCCGGAAAATTTAACACAAGCTCCAACTTGTTGTAAAGGGAAATTGGCATTGGGCCAATGCCTTCTTGGCTGAGCAGGGGCTGTACTCTCTGGTGATCGCCCATGCCCGAGCCTGTGAATCCTTGGAGCGGTGGACCACCGAGCGGATAGCCGTATGCGGGAAATCCGCCTGGTGCGGTTGGCCGCACACTCTTCCTAACCCACGATAAACACAACCCGCGCGTTTGCAAGATTCCCCCTGTAACTAAGAAGCTTTAGAAAAATTGTAGCGGCGTTCTGTGAGCGCCGATTATGATAGTGAAAACAGAGGAGTTTCGGCGGTCATTAACCGCCGCTACATCAAATTCTTCACACCTTCTAAAGCTTAAGCTAGGCTCAATCAGGGTAAAAGCAGTACCTTACCTCGTGTTAATCTCCCCTCCAATTGGTGATGAGCTTCAGAAGCCTGGGACAGGGGGAAAGTCTTATCGATTCGGATTCTAAGCTGACCCGTTGATGCCCATTTCAAGACATCACCGGCCCGATGAAGCAACTCCTCTCGTGTCGAAGTGTAATGGGCTAGAGACGGACGGGTGAGAAAGAGCGAACCTTTCCCCGCCAGAATGTTTGGATCGAAGGGGGGCACAGGACCGCTGGACTGACCGAAGAGCACTTGGGTTCCTCGCGGACGCAGACAATTCAGGCTCTTGTC
>JBGOVH010000055.1:0-9618 GCA_041478005.1 Terriglobia bacterium
CGCGCGGTGGGCTGCTCAATGTACTGTAATCTCCCAAGAACCGCGGGCGCCTGTTTCTTTACTTCTTCAAGAAAGGCCAGCAAGTAACCGACATCTTTACAGCGCTCATTAAAATCACAGCAATACTTCCACTCTTTCACGTCCCTTCGATTCTGGACCTCCTGTGCAGTGCGCTCGATGCGTACCACCCGATCCACATCAGCTTTTAAGTCAGCACCGTTCAGCTTGATCTTGATGTGCGTGATATGCTCCGCCTCAATCCACTCTCCCAGCGTCTCGGGTAATCCGTCACCAATTCGATGTTTGATGTCAGACTCAGCAATCGGGTCAGAGGCGCCTACCGAGTGATAAAGGAAGATGGAAGCGGTGGGCCTCTCTAGCACATATCGGTCCAGATACTCACCCCGGAACTCCGGTCCAAGATAATAGCTAAGATCGTGATGCATGTAATCCGGACCATATCCAAGATAGCAATTAATTCCGTTGGCCTTTCCAAAGGCATCGTGAATGGCAGCGTCAAACGGACTTGCCGTCACCAGGGTACAGAGCTTGGGGATCGGGTCTGCTAAGCGCATGCTTTTGGATACGCCAGCGGCAGCATTGAGGAAAGAGGGTTCGAGGTCCCAAATGATATCAATAGGATGAGCCGTTCCGTTATAGTTTGCGGCAACAAAACGAATCTCACCTGCCAAACGTTTCATAGCTTCCAAGGATTGATCAAAGGTGACGACCTGCGAAAGAAAGGACCATGCATTCCCAAGTGGCATCGACCCAAATCCTGAAGCCTCGCGGCCCGACGCTGTCACTACGTTGACGTGAACGTTAAGCAGTGTAACGCGATCTACCGTTCTCCCGCCAAACTGGTATGGGGTCCGGTATTTGAAGTCCTCAAAGTCGTATTGCACGTCAAGCAGGCGAATGTCCGTGGGCCGAGCCTTCGTTTTCGTCTTAGCAGTCACTACTGAGGTCGCTCCTGGAATCATCGCTTCCCACGGAGTCTGCGAGAGTAGAAAGCCAGCACCTAAGAAAGCTCGACGGTTTAGCATGAGTAGATTGTCCTTTGGAAGACAGGAGACGCTCTAGGTTGGATTTTAGAAAAATTTCTACGCCTCTAAAGCTTAGCGAGTCTCCATCTCAGATCGCTGAGAACTTCCGTCTGATGTCACGATGGCTGACTTTCGCTTTATAGCCTTTGGATGATAGAAGCTGCCCAATCTCATGGGCAATCATAACCGATCGGTGCTGTCCTCCAGTGCAACCGATCGAAATTGTGAGATAGCTCTTACCTTCAATGACATAGTTTGGGATGAGAAAGAAAAGAAGGTCGGACAGGCGCCTAAGAAGCTCGGGGGTTTGCACGAACGATTTAATATAGGAGATCACT
Source organism: Terriglobia bacterium (assembly GCA_041478005.1). Taxonomy (GTDB): domain Bacteria; phylum Acidobacteriota; class Terriglobia; order Versatilivoradales; family Versatilivoraceae; genus JBGOVH01. The sequence continues at coordinate 1,385 of JBGOVH010000055.1, forward strand.
TCTTTGTCCAGGCCAGTCTTGCTTTTTAGCGTTTTCACAAAATTCGGGTTGGGGAGAAAACGCACATCGAAAACCAAATCGGATTCTAATGGGACGCCATTCTTAAAGCCAAAACTGATCAGTGAAATCAGCAAAGGTGTCTTGGATAGTTCTTCGTGGAATTTATCTGCGATGAAGCGTCTCAATTCGTGAACGTTGAACTTGGTCGTATCGATGACTGTATCGGCAAGGCCCTTGATGGGGGCCAACCGCTTTCGCTCTTCATCTAAGGCGACAGCGATCGGCCTGTTGTGTGTTAATGGATGAGGCCTTCTAGTCTCGCTGTAACGCCGGATCAAGGAATCCTCAGATGCGTCCAGATAAATCAAAGTCACTTTGAGTTGGGACTTTCTTAATTTTTGAAAGACTCTTGGAAATTTGGAGAGTTCTGATCCCTCACGAACGTCGATGACAATGGCTGCGCGCTTCATCTGGGCCCCTGCGCGAGCGCATAATTCGCCGAATTTCAAAACAAGATCCAGCGGCAGATTGTCCACACAAAAGTACCCCATATCTTCAAAGGCCTTCAAAACCGTCCCTTTGCCTGAGCCACTCAAACCTGTAATGATGACAAACGGGGTCTTTTCAGAATCAGGAAAATCTTTCATCGATTCGGCGAAGGACAGAAGAGGGGGGTATTAAAATCGCGTTTCTAACGAGGAGTTCCCCTTACGGCTCAATCAAACCGAAATTTCCATCTTTACGCTTGTAAACAACACTTACTCTTTCAGACTCTGAGTTTCGAAAAACCAGGAATTCGCTGTTAGAGCTAGTAACTTCTTCCACAGCCTCGTCAACCGTCATAGGCTTCGCAGCGAAAGACTGTGATTTGATGACCCGAGGCGACTCAGGATTGGACGGTTTGACTTCGGTTTTGAAACGAACCCCAGCACCAACGGAAGCTGCATGGAACTTTCTTTTCCGGGCGATTTTCTTTCCTTTCAGTGTGAGAGCCTGTCTTTCGATTTTCTCAAGCGCGGCATTGATGGAAGTGTACATATCATGAGTTTCTTCGATGCCATTAATCTTGAAGGATCTCGATTTCAGGTTGATTTCGGCCATATGCCGATGCTTCTCAACCGTCAATATCACATGAACATCAATCGCCTCACCCAGGATCTTTCGGATCTTTGCCAAGTGATCATTGGTGAACTTTTGAATTGCAGGCGTAACTTCAACTTGCCTTCCGGTGTAGTCTACTTGCATGACAACCCTCCTTCACAATGAGATTATTGGATATGGGAAAAGCCTGGGAAAGAGAGTAGGACAACACAACAGGCTCTATCGGAAAAATTAGGGGGTGTTTTCACTTATTGGGGGGCTCAGCAATTGCTCGGAATTCTTAATCTTAACTCTTCGTTGGTGGGTGCTAGGAATTCTCAGGTCTTCGCGATACTTGGCTACCGTGCGACGTGTGACCATGATTCCCTCCTCGTTTAGGAGCTTGGTGATCTGTTCATCAGTCAGCGGTTTAGAAGGGTCTTCATCATCGATAAACTTTTTAACCTTGCGTTTGGCAGTGATCAAAGGGATGTCGATGCCAGCGGGGCCCTGAACCGCCTCTGAGAAAAAATACCGCAGCTCAAAAACGCCCTGAGGCGTATAAGCATATTTGTTGGCTACAGCGCGACTGACGGTGGAAGGATGAACGCCCACCTCCTCAGCCACATCTTTGATCATCATGGGACGCAAGTAATCGATTCCGTCATCCAGGAATTCGGTTTGTCGGCGAACTATTGACTCACACACTCTCAGGATGGTTTGCTTGCGCTGCTCTATGTTTTTGATAAATTGAATTGCCGACGTATACCTTTCCTTGACGTACTCACGCACTTCCTTGGAAGCCCCATCCTTAACAATCATCTTCTTGTAGGAGGCATTGAGGCGCACCTGTGGGATATCGTCTTCGTTAACGACGACGGAATAACTATCATCCATTTTGACAATATGAATATCCGGCTCGATCAGTCTTGTTTCCGTCTTGTTGTATCGCTGCCCGGGACGTGGATCCAGCCTCTTGATAATTTCCAGTTGGGCAAGAATCACGTTCAGAGGCCTTCCCAGGGACCTGGCAATTTCCTGGTACTGTTTGTTCTGGAGTTGCTTCAAATGGTTCTTCACCATTTGGGCAGCCACTGAGCTCTCCTCTCCAAGATGCTTCAACTGGATAAACAAGCATTCCCCCAAATCACGCGCCGCTACGCCCGCCGGATCAAAAGTCTGCAAGACATTAAGCGCTTCTGTGACTTCTTCAAGAGAATGTTCTCCGGTTGAAGCAATTTCCTCGAGGGTTGCCGTCAGATAGCCGTCTTCGTTCAGGTTTCCAATAATGGAAACAGCCGCATCCTTCAAGTTGGGTTCAATTAAAGAAAGATTTAATTGCCAATGCAAATGATCACAAAGGGTTGTTGATTTGGCCAGAAAACTTTCAAAGGCTGGTCGTTCGATAACCTCGCTGGGTATCTGGGTTCGGTAACCAGGATCAAGGTAATCATCAAAAAAACTGCCGTAGTCAATCTGCTCAAAAGGATCGGCGGGCTTGCCATCTGTCGTACCCCCGACGGCTATGATTTCCTTATCGGCTGGCTCGGGTGTGCGTTCTTCCTTGGATCGGGCCTCTTCAAGAGTGGGAGCAGCTTCCGCCACTTCCTCCAGGACAGGATTCTGCATCAACTCCTGGTTGATCATTTCGGACAGTTCCAGCTTATTGAGCGCCAGAACGGTGACCATCTGCACCAAGCCCGGCGTGAGTATCTGCTTCTGCGCAAGTTTTACATTGAGTCTTTGTTCGAGAAAAGTCATGAATCCTTTGCTATTCCAATCGAAAGCTCTCACCCAAGTAGAGCTTTTTCACTTCATCATCCGAGGCGAGTTGCCTTGGAGTACCCGCTCTAAAAATCCGCCCCTCGTTTATTATGTAGGCCCGATCGGTTACTTTTAAGGTTTCCCTCACATTATGATCGGTAATCAAAATCCCTATTTGCCTGGCCTTTAGATGATCGATAATTCTCTGGATGTCAACTACAGCAATGGGATCGATTCCGGCAAACGGTTCATCCAGGAGAATGAACGAAGGCGAAATGACCAGGGAGCGCGCAATCTCTACCCTCCTTCTTTCCCCTCCCGAAAGCATGAACCCTTGATTTTTGCAGACATGACTCAAGCCCAGTTCTTCGATCAACTCATCTAGCCGCTCTCTCCTTTGCTTAGTGCTGATGGGGAGAGTCTGAAGAATCGCCAGGATATTTTCTTCAACGGTCAACTTTCGAAAAACCGAAGGTTCCTGAGGCAGATAACTAATTCCATTCTTCGCCCGCAAAAACATCGGAAGACGAGTGATGTTTCTGCCGTCCAGAAAAACTTGCCCTCGATCAGGGGAGACGAGCCCGACAATAATATAGAAAGTGGTTGTCTTGCCCGCTCCATTGGGACCAAGCAAACCGACAACTTCACCCTGCTTGATCTCAAGATTTACATCATTGACAACCGGACGGCCCCGAAAAGTCTTAACCAGGTTTTCCGTTTTCAGAATCTGCATTTTGGCTCATTTTGACACCCGCTGCGTTGTGATCGATCGGGTTTCTGGGCCGCCTTCGACCGCAATGCTACCATCATCAAAAAATAATGTCAACCGAGCCCCGGACGTGGAACCCCGCTCAGAGTCTACGATTCTGGGTGGTCCACCTGCTAAGATCACCTTTTTTTCTTTCTGAAAAAACTCCGCTGAATCCGAGATTGAAGTCTTCCCTGGTTGCAGGATTTTTACCTTTCCGTTTGCAGCCATTCTCTCCATCGACTTCTGGTTTCCATCGGAAGTGAGGAAGACTTCCAACTGATCGGATTGGACAGTGCCCATGGAACCGTTCATACGCACACTCTTCTCGTAGTGGATCTTTTGGTCAAGATCATCATATTGCATTCGGTCTGCTTGCACGGTTGTCAGTTTGCGATCCTTCTTACCTGCCTGACTCTTTTCACTTTCGAGGTAAAGAAGAGTGCTTACATTCTTTTCGGCAACCAGTCTTTTTTCCTGACGATACAAATAAATAGTAGTGGCTCTGAGAACTTGGTCGTCTTGCCAGAGTTTGGCTTTTTGGTCATATCTTGCAATACCGGTTTGGGTCTGGACTTCAAGGGACTCTGCGGAAGCATAGACTGGCGCTCCAGGCTCAAAGAAGCCAGTCTGCTCCTTCTTCTCCTGATTTACAAACAAAGACCGGACATGACCCCGCGCGGTCAGCAGGTTCTGCAATTGATGGAATTCAATAACATCGGCACTGGTTTTGGAGGCAGCGTCCCTGATCTGAGGCAGTCCCTCAAGTAGAAGCCTTCTATCTTCCAAAGAATACCTGGCATCGTCTGCCATGGCCTGCTGCGCACCTTCCTTGTAGTTGAAGTGGCCGAACTGATGTAATTGGGAGATTTGCCGGGTCTTCGGATCAAAGAAAGCTTCAAGGTGATCACTCGTTGAAGTCCTAACCGGACCTGATGGAGGAAAAATGTCAACTTTAACCTGCTGCTCAGCGTTGAATTTCTCCAGCTGATCGGAATCCTTGCCATAGGTTAGTACGAAGGATAAAGCGGAAAGAAGTTTCTTGTCGTCTTTGGACTGTAGAGGAAATTCTTCCAGAAGGCTTTTCCCTTTGGTGGTGACATGAGAAAGCTTCTTGCCATCCTTGCGAAAGAATGCGTTTAGTTCCGGTGATTTTAGGCGCCTGGCGCCAGGCTCACAATCGCCACCGAAGCGACAATCGTAAGCAGTTGGGGGTGTCGTGTTTGGATTCACCGTTTGCGCAACGGCTTTCTTGTCTGCAAAAACCAAGACGGTGTTGCCCGTCGCATGCAGTGTCCTAATGACATTGGATTGCGGCCGGAAGAGGATTTCCATTTCGTTTGCCAAGAGGTCTCTCTTGATCTGTGGATCTAAGGATCGCGCTATCACGTCCTGCCTGGCGATCACCTTATTCAGCCAGCGCCCGGTCGAATCAAAAAAATAGGAGACGTGAGCGGCGTCGACTTGCAGCAAAACTTGCGGATCGCGCGAAATGGATCGAACTTTCCCTTCTGCGTCGATCCGCCGAATGCTAGAATCCTCCTCCCGAAGCAGCGCCTTGACCTCATCGGCCTCCATGAAGGTGTCTCCCTCAGTTAGTGTCACTTTCGAACGCATTTCCATTTGATTGGAAGACTTGTTGTAGTCCAGGGAACCGCAGCGGATTTGAATTTGCGACATCTGCGAATTCGCTGGTTCAACAAAAATCTCGACGTCAGAATTGAGAAGAAGGGATCCTCGATTGGAGTCATAAACGAGCCCACGGCCCTTTCCGTGGATATTTCCCCTGTCAAAAATGACCTGACCGTCGCTCTCTGCAGTCCCCCCGCTTTTGAGGTATCGGATCCTTTCCACATGGATCGTGGTTATTTTATCGTTCGGAATTGGTTCAACTTTATGATTTGACGTTTTATTGTTGATCTGGCTAAGTGTTATGACCACATCACCCGAAAATACGATCTCTTCCTTCTGTTGGTCGTATTCACAGTGTTGACTAGTGATGGTGTCATGGTGAACGCCGTCTTTCCCAAATACTTTCACTGTCACGGATTCCAAGAGGTTCTTGTTGTCCTTGAATCCCAAGTTGATCTTAGCGTTGATTTCGAGTTTGGCTTGACCCTGATCTGATTGAAGGAAGGAGAATCCTTCGGTAACGGCCGAAATATTCTCAGGTAAGATTTTCTGCCCCCGTTCTTCCCGGCTGTTCGGGGAGAGTGATCGTCTGTAGTAACTCACGTAGACGGCACCGAGAACAATTGTCAGAACCAATACAGCAATGGAGCGGCCTAATTTTATGAGTTGGGTATCGAAGAACTGCATGGCCTCTCAGCCCTGAATGTCTTTGACGATGAGCTGCAATGAATTCATTCCCTGATAGGAATTCCGCGATAGCGCAAATGCAAGAGACACTTTCTTTTTTGAGTCGATCGTTTCTAGATGACGTTGTGCCATATTCCAGCCGATCGCGTCCATGGCCTTGCCATCCTGCTCCACACGAAACTTCAGGTGCTTTCGCTTCAAAATCCTGGGCTCGGCAATGACAGCTACGTCTCTGGCAACAAAAACAGGCTGGCAATTCAAAGGGCCAAATGGGGATAATTGCTCAATTTGTTGGTAAATGTCGTCATCAATATCCGAAAGTCGAATCTCCGCATCAATATCGAGAGTTGGTCTTAGATCTTCCTCTTTAATAGCTTTTTCCGCATAAGCGTTGATTCGCCTGCTCAATTCATCAATGTGGCGTACTGGCAACTGAAAGCCTGCAGCCTGTGCATGGCCGCCAAACCGATCGAAAAGATCTCTGCAGCTGTCCAGAGCCTCAACTAGATGAAATCCTTTCGGAGCCCGGCCTGAGCCGTAGCCGACGCCGTCCTCTTTAGAAATGACGAGGGCTGGCCGGCCATATTCTTCGGTCAGTTTGTTGGCTACAATTCCGATGACCCCACGATGCCATCCTTCACCGTCTATGACAATCACCCATCTCTGGCCCAGGGCCGGGTTCTCCAAGAGCTGGCCTTGAATAAACCCCAAGATCTGTTCCTCAATTTGCTGTCTCTCTCGGTTAAGACGATCCATTTCCATGGCGAGCAAGCGGGATTTCTGCTCATCTGTGGATGTAAATAATTCCACCACCTGCTCCCCGCCTCCCAACCTGCCAACTGCATTGATGCGCGGAGCCAAGCGGAATCCCACGTCCGAGCTGGTGATAAACTTTCCTCCCAACCCAGAGACCTCAATCAAGGATTTCAAGCCAAAGTTGGAGGGATGCTGTAATCCTTCCAAGCCAATCTTAGCAAACACCCGATTCTCGCCCACGAGTGGAACGACATCTGCGATTGTGCCTATGGCTACAATTTTGAGAAAGGGAACAAGATACTTTTCCTTGTTCGACTTCATGAAAAGGGCCTGCACTAATTTGAAAGCCACTCCGACACCAGAGAGACTCTTATCGGGGTACCGACAATCCGGCCGCTTGGGATTCAGAACAGCAAAGGCTCTCGGAAGACTCTTGTCGGGGAGATGATGGTCCGTGATAATGCAGTCGATTCCCTGAGCCAAGGCCGCTTCTACGACTTCAAAAGCTTTAATCCCAGTGTCGACGCTGATAATCAACCTGACCCCATCTGCAGCGGCCTGCTCAATCACCTCGACCTTCATCCCATATCCGTCCACAAAACGGCGTGGAATGTAATAGGAGCAACTCGCTCCCAGCATTTCTAGAGCCTTTCGCAGAATCACCACAGCGGTCGTTCCATCAACGTCGTAGTCCCCATAAATGAGGATCTTCTCTTGCCTCAGGATGCCCAGGAATATGCGTTCCACTGCCTGGAGAAGATCGCACATCAGAAAGGGATCTTGTAAGTCCTCAAACCGAGGATGCAAAAACTTATGCGCCTCATCCGGAGTAGTCAAATCTCGATTAACCAATAGGATTGCTAAAGTACCGGAGATACTCAGATTATGCGCCAGCTCTTTAACAAGTTTCGGATCGGGAGAAGCAATTTTCCATAACATAGAGGGACTGAGCCAGCTGAATGTCCAACCGAATGCCATTTCCATTGTGTTCCACTGAAAGGTTTTATTCAACATGAAAACCCGCTGGCTCAGTGGACTTCTGACAAGAGTCTTCCTGATTATCCCTCTGCATGTTTTCAGCGGATGAGACGCCAATGCCGGCTAAGATACGAAGTGGATTAGCCTAAGATAATCTACCTTTGAGCCGATACGTTCTGATTGAGGGTTAGCTCAATTAACTAAGTCTCGCACTTGGAGCCTCGGTTGAGTGGATGTGTTTGGTGGTGGCTCAAAGGCCCTTGCCAAAGGCAGGAATGCCAATGGTGTTGAGAGGTTAAGAGGCAAAGATCATTTTCTGTGACGATGAAATCCAGTATACTTAGCCTGCTCTTTCAATTAAGATTTCTGAAATGTTAACGCAAGACCAGATCAAAGAATTAGAGAAAAAGATTGAGGAACTTTCTGTATTTCACCAGGTCGGTAAAGCGCTGACCTCAACCTTGGATCTGCAGGAAGTCCTCAGTTTGATCATGGGGAAAATTAGCGAACTGCTAAAGCCCAGTACCTGGTCACTGTTGCTTGTTGACGAGAAAAGACGAGATCTCCATTTTCAAATTGTCATTGGCAA
>JBGOVH010000027.1:0-11923 GCA_041478005.1 Terriglobia bacterium
GCAGGCATCCCTGCCTGCATCTCCTTTGGAGTCAATCAACGCTCATGCAGCCAGGATGGCTGCGCTACATTCTCCGACGGACTCCTAGGATAATTAATTTCATGCTCTTATTTCTTCCGAGTCAAGTCTAGCCGAATGACATCCATGTCCTTGGACCGATCAAAAACCAAGCCTGGGAAAATTCTTTTCATAACAATTCTGATGACACCAAAGAGTATGCCAGCGAGAAAGGTAATTCCCAGCATGATCCCGCAAAAGATGAAGATGTTGGTCATGACCTGGCCGATGTTCAACGGATGGACTTTTGGATCAAAGCTGACCGTCGACACATAGTTGACTTTGTCGAGTAGAACTGTTGCCAACTCGGGGGAGCTGGATTCTATGACGAGAACAACTAATGGGCCGTCTCGCTTGAAAAACACGGCCTGATCTGGTTTTTCTGCAGCATGTTCCTGGTAGCCGTTCTCCAAATACTTCTTGGCCAGCTGCTGATTGGGATAATGGATGAGCAGCACTTTGGCTGAGTCTCCCTGGAACTGATACTTGGCCATGGCCGCCTCGCATCCAATGTCCAGGCCAAACGGATCTTTGCTTCTCATAGGGAGGAAGTGGGCCAAGGCCTCGTGACCCATCATGAAAACTTCACTCCTGGCGACTCGATTTTCTTCCGGAAGCTTGCTAATGACCATCGGAGGAGAAAAGCTGACAGGGAGCGCCTTTGAGATCAAGTGCGCGACATCTTGCAATGAACTGCGAATCCCTAATGACGGCTCATTGGAAAGAAGCCTGATGAAATAACGATTCTGTTGAAATGTGATACCCAGTACCCCTTCCTCCGCCTCGTTGCCCAAGCCGTGCAAGGGATGGGAATCCGGGTCGCGAAAAAAAGTAAAGACTCCAAATGAGGCGACAGAATCCAGCATCTCGTAGAATTCCAGCGTGAATGACTTGCCTTGATGCTTAAAATCCTGAGCAGTCAAAGCAGATACTCCGTATTCCAGGAATATCTGTGCTTCGCGCGAACGACGGCTAGATAGAGACTTCGAATCAAATCTCTTTGGGATGCCCTCCGGCTGCCAGACAGATTGATCTTTGATCAAATCAAGGATTTTGAGGGCAGTGCCTTCGGAGTGTAGTGTGACTTCGGAAACAATGAGAATTAGGACGGTGGTGATGAATTTCTTCATCTAAAGTAAAGAATCAGGTCTGGCACTTTTGAGGAAGAAAAGGAGGGAGGTAATGCGCGCCTCAACGGATATTCTTGGCAGTCTTAATCCCACCTAATGTCTCAATGTAGTCTTCAATTCCGCGACACAAAGCTTCAGCTACCTTCTGTCGATAATTCGAAGATTTCAACAGCTTCTCATCGGCAGGATTGCTGACAAAGGAAACCTCTGAGAGGATCGAAGGCATGTTGGCCCCAATAAGAACAATGAAAGGCGCCTGCTTTACGCCCCGGTCTCTAGTTTGAAGGCGAGTTTTCTGCAGGTGAGTGGCCACAGATTTTTGCACCGTATGTGCGAATTCTCTTGATTCATCTACTTTCTCTTTGAGAGCAATTTTCTGAACGAGATCTTGCAGTTCAAACACAGTCTTCTGAGAACTGGCGTTTTCCCGTGCGGCAATCTCTTCTACATCTGGAGAGGTGGCGAAATTCAGAAAAAAAGTCTCCACACCACTTACCTTACGATTACGACTTGAGTTCGCATGGATTGAAATGAAGAGATCCGCCTGGCTTTGATTGGCGATGGCAGTCCGCTCTTCTAATGGCACAAAAGTATCGTCTGCTCTGGTAAGGACGACTTCTCCTCCGAGTTTTTCTTCGATGAGAATCTTGAGCTTCAGAGAGATATCCAGAACCAAATCCTTCTCCTGAAGGCCTGCTGGTCCGATCGTACCCGTGTCATGCCCCCCATGTCCCGGGTCAATCACGATTCGGCCAATCTTCAATCCGAGTGTGCGTATGAGCGAACGGGTACCGTCGCTTTTGGGAGAGGCGGTGCGAGAGGACGATGCACTCTCAAATCCTTTGTCGCTACGGATTGAAGGTTTTAGCCGGCTCTCTTTGAGTTTCTCTTTTTGGTCGTTGAGATCCAGATCAGATCGGCTCTTACGGGGCTCCAAGGAAACATCGAGAGCTGGCTGTTTTGGCTTTGTGTTGGGACTCTTCTCAGCAACCTGAATCTCCTCTGACCGCTTTCTCTCGGCCGGACCCAAACCTTTCTTGAACGTGGGAGGCATCAACTCGTCAGGCAAAGGCTCGCCGCGCTTTATTTTCCACTCAGACTTCGATCCGTTCAATGCGGCTTGCTGGTTTTCTCTCCATGGATTCTGAATGTCAATAACGATACGAAATGGATCGTACAGGCTAAAAATATGATATTTCTTGATTTCTCCAACGTCGAGAACAATACGAGCTACATGTTCCTTAACCTGGCCGAAGCGAATCCTGATGAGGTAACCATCGGTAGAAAACGCTTTACCCGCGAGTTGGCTGGATAACCGGGAGTTTTGAAGGTCTAGAAATACCCGTGAAGGACTGTCCAAGGTTCCTTCCGAATACTGTGTTTCACTATCTGTCATGACTACCAGACGAGTGAAATCTTCGGTATTCCAATATCGAATATTCTCAATAATTACAGGCTTATTTGACTTATTGCTACTCGCCTTGACCGGGTCTCGGATAACCTCTTTTTTCACGGTTTCTTGACTCGCGGGGGGTAATGATTCCACTTCAATTTTGGGCTCAATACTTGCTAATTCAGAGAGCGGTCTCCCCTCTCCCTCCTTGCTCTCCACAGGTAGACTGGCGGATTTTGAACCAGGTTCAGTCATGGGTGTCGAAACGGGCAAGGGCTCATTCATAGCAGGCTTTGCTGGAGACTTCCTGGCTTGCTTTAGTTGTTCGCGTAAATCGTCCAATCGTGCTCTGGCATTGCGGGCCTTGTTCGAATGAGGGTATTTCTTCAGCAGATCCTTGAGCATCTCTAGAGCTGACTTTGTGTCATTCAAGTCATTGAGGTAGATCTCAGCCGAACTGAAAAGAGCTCCAGCACAGAACGGGCTGCCCGGATATTCTCTTTCGAGAAAAGCATAGGCTTTAATCGCTTGCTGAAAATACTTTGGATCTTTGAAGTCTTCGGCCATTAGTTGATAGAGCTCGGCCACGGCTAGTAAGGAATCGTCTGATTTGGAAGAGCCTGGGAACTCATAATAAACAGACCTAAACTTGTTTATGACTTTTGAGTACTCCCCGGCAATTCGCAATCGACTAGGCTTGCCTTCCAGAGATGTACGCAATTCAACGGCCTGGGCAAAGAGTTCCGGAGCAAGCAACTTCTTGGAAGACCTAGTCGAAGGCTGAGCAAAGCTCGCATTGTTTCCAATAATTAGACAGAGAAAGAGGAAAACCGGTAGGAAAGCGGGGCAGATTACATTCAGAAGAGGAAAAGAGCCTTTAACGGAACCGAAGTCACTCAGTTGGAATTTCCACTGATGGTTTCTTCCTATTTCCATTGAATTGCTTGCTGATGGGGGACTAGCTAATTCATCTACCGATAAGCTGATTCCAGGTTGGTATAAACAGTGCGACCCACTTGATCTTTATAGCTGACAATTTTATTTTGATCCTGATTAGCAGCCATTAATAGACCATTCTTGTTATTGTAGCCTTGGCTTATTTTCCGGACATAAGCCTGGGTTTCACGATAAGGTGGAATGCCTCGATACTTGATAACTGCATTTTCACCTGCATTGTACGCAGCCAGAATTCGTGGGAGGTTGTCAGGAAACATCTCAATGAGAAACTTCAAGAACTTAACACCACCTTCAAGATTCTGCTTCGGATCGAAGACATTGGAAACACCGAATCGTTTAGCCGTTCCTGGAAGAAGTTGCATGATCCCCTTGGCACCTTTGTACGAAACGGCATAGGGATTGAAATTGGATTCTGCTTTGGCAACGGCCTTGACTAACTCTGGGTCAACTCCATGCTGCTCAGAAACCTGCCTGATCAACTTTTGGATTTGAGGATCGGGTTCAGTTGACTGCGCCTGCATTACCATCTTTGGGGGTGCGATCAGTTTCGGTTTTCCAATCAACCTGTAAATCTCTTCAGTATTGGAATAGATACGCTTTCCATCACTGCCAGTGAACTTAACAATCTCTTGAGCGAGATGGACGTTCGTGATCCATAGAACAAAGCCTAGAATTGTGGCAAAGGTTCTTATTTTTTCCTGCAAGAAATGGTGCCTCCGCAAATTTGGGTTAACCTTATCAAAAATAAACAGATAATGCAACGATCCTTTTTGCTTTGGTAAATCCCTTCTAGAATTCAGGGACTCTATGACTATTGGGCTGCTACTACCGTTGACGACAAAGTCTCTCGAAAAGTTTAATTGAATAATTGGACACCAAAGCCTCATTATGAATGTTTCGAAAAATGAAAGCCCCCTCAACGGTCTAAGCGGTTACCCTCTACCCATGGGATGGGAGCGGTTGGGTGTGCACGGTACCACCCAATAGCGGTCAGGAGCCTTCCACAGCATTGGTGACAAATTTACCCACAGCTTCCAGGACTTGAGACAATCGAGATGGATCTTTACCACCCGCTTCGGCCATATCCGGGCGGCCTCCTCCGCTTCCAGAAACGATGGAAGAAATCTCTTTAACCATCTTCCCGGCATGAATCCTGCTGACCAAGTTAGAAGTCACAGCTGCCACAATGGAGACTTTTTCATGACTGGAGGTGGCTAATACAACTACGCCCTTTTCTACCTGTGATTTCAGCTCGTCAGCCAAGTTTCTCAGCCCGTTCTTATCCAAGTCATCGACAACGCCGGTCAAAATCTTTACATCTTTAATTAAATGAGCGGATTGGAGAATTTCTTTAACCTTTTGCTTAGCGAGTCGATAACGGAGATTGTCAAGTTCCTTTTCCAGGCTCTTAATGTTCGATTGATAGCTCTCCACCAGGCTGACCAGCTCACTACGCTTGCCTCGGGATACCTCTTCTATTTCTGAGATTAGCCGCTCATTCTCTCTAAAGCGCTGTAACGCCCCATTGCCAGTAATGGCTTCAACCCGCCTGACTCCTGCGGCTATTCCGCCTTCGCTAACCACTTTGAACAGGCCAATGTCACCTGTCCTCCGGACATGAGTTCCGCCACAAAGTTCCTTGCTGAAAGTGTCAATCGAGACGACTCGGACCGTATTCCCATATTTTTCTCCGAACAAGGCCATTGCGCCTTCGGTAATTGCATCGTTCAAATCCTTGACCGCAGTATTGACTTCAGAGTTTTGCATGATGATAGTATTGACCATGCTTTCGATCTCGGCGATCTCTTCGGGAGACAGCGGAGCGTAATGAGAGAAATCAAATCGTAATCGGTCTGGCGCGACCAATGACCCAGCCTGCTTCACATGAAATCCAATCAGATTCCGCAGAGAGGCATGAAGCAAATGGGTAGCTGTGTGGTTCTTGGCTATGGAAAATCTTCGATTGACATCGACTTTGGCGCTAACGATATCACCCACCCGAAAGGTTCCGCGAATGCATTTTACCTGATGAGCATAGTATCCAGGAATTGAAGGAACCGTATTGTGAACAAGTGCTTCTGAGTTATCGCCTTCCAGAATGCCGGTGTCCCCTACTTGACCTCCAGTCTCAGCATAGAAGGGAGTCTTGTCCAGATAGACGTCAGCTGACACCCCCGGCTGCAGCCCCTCAATAGGTTTTCCGCCAGCGTGGATTGCCAGTATTTTTGCCTCGCTTGCTTGAAGATCTGTATATCCAATAAATAGAGTCTTTTCTCGAGTGGGCGTCTCGATGGACTGTCCTGCGGAAGCGGAAGTGTCCCTCCAACTCGCCTTGCCCCTCTCTCTTTGGGCCTCCAGTCGCTGGTTGAACCCACTCTCATCCAGTCCGACGTTAGATTCCTCAGCAAGTTCCTGCATCAGGTCGAGTGGCAGGCCAAAGGTGTCATAAAACTTGAACATGACCTCACCGGAAAGAACTCGCTCACTTTCAGCGGACTTCTGAACCTTGGAAAGTACCTCGCTTAGCTGGTCGATTGCGATTCGAATGGTTGAAGTGAATCTCTGTTCTTCGTTCTTGACGACTTTCGCGACATACTCAAGGGTATTCATCAGTTCCGGATAGGGTGCCTTCATCAACTCGGCAACCTCACCGGTCATTTTGTACAAGAATGGATTCTCAATCCCGATGAGCTTTCCATGCCGGATGCCACGGCGCAGAATCTTGCGGAGCACGTAGCCGCGCCCATCGTTTGATGGAATAACTCCGTCACTGATAAGAAATGCTGCCGCTCTGGAATGGTCAGCGATAACACGCAAGGAGATGTCTGTGGTTTGATTCTGCCCATAATCTTTTTGAGCGATTTCAGCAGCTTCAAGGATTAATGGTTTTAAGAGGTCAGTTTCAAAATTGCTCGTCTTGCCTTGTAATATTGCCGTGATCCTTTCCAGACCCATCCCGGTGTCAATGGATGGCCTGGGAAGCGGCTTTAGAGTCCCATTGGTAAAACGGTCATATTGCATGAAGACCAGATTCCAAATCTCCACATAGCGCCCACACTCGCAAGGGAACGGACAGTGTTCGTGCCCTGCCTCGCTGGCTGTTGCCCCTTGATCATAGTGGATCTCGGAACAAGGTCCGCAAGGACCGGTTTCTCCCATAGCCCAGAAATTGTCCTTTTCGCCAAGACGGAAAATTCGATCCGAAGGAATCCCCATCTTCTTGTTCCAAATCTCGAAGGTCTCTTCGTCATCGCGGTAAATCGTAATCCACAGCCTAAAGGGGTCGAGTCCGTACTCCCTGGTGACCAGATTCCATGCTAAAGGAATAGCCTCCGATTTGAAGTAATCACCAAAAGAGAAGTTCCCCAGCATTTCGAAGAAGGTGTGGTGACGTGCCGTCTTTCCCACGTTTTCAAGGTCATTATGTTTGCCACCGGCACGCACGCATTTTTGGGCAGTAGTGGCTCGAACGTAGTCTCGTTTCTCCCTTCCCAGAAAAACATCCTTGAATTGATTCATCCCCGCATTGGTAAACAACAAAGTCGGATCATTTGCCGGCACAAGTGAAGAGCTCTTAACGATACGATGGTCGTGCCGGCCGAAGTACCCCAAGAACAGTTCTCTAATTTCATGTCCAGTCAAGAGGGTGTCCTTTGTGTTGAGAATTTAGTTCGCAGGAAGTCCTATGTTGAATTATTCAAAATCCGAGTGAAATCGTTTCCTAAGTTCGTGATGTATCGCTTCCGATTGGAAGCCACGTGCAAAGAGATGATTATAAAGCCTCGCGAGCTTTTTTGCATCAAATGGTGGGGACAGGGTTTTGAGCTTCTTTTCCAGGGCCCGGATCAAAGGCTCATTCTCGTCTTTAGCTGGATAGACCTCATCCATGACTTCGCGGATAAGTCCAAGACTTAATCCCTTTTTGCGGAGTTCATACTCAATTCGAGTGCGACCACGAGACTTCTGATTCCGTTGTGACTGAACAAAGATCTCGATGGTCCTGCGGTCATTCAGATAGCCTGAGACTTTCAAACGTTCGATGATGGCGGGAACGAGCGACGGGTCGTCGGAGGACTCCAGGAGTTTTTTCTCAAGTTCACAGGTGGCGAAATTTCTGCGGGTCAGGGCCTTTAAAGCAAAAGCGTAAAGCCTCTGATGAGGAGAGGACTGGGCTCCATCCTCATTGATGGACCCTTTCAAACTGGCTGACGTTTCTTTCCATCTCTTCTTTGGCAGCATCGCTGGTGGAACGAATCCCTTCGACACGTAGTTTAAACTCGTCTGGGTTAGACGCCTGTTTCATGGCTTCATCATAAGTGATCAACTTTGCCATGTAAAGGTTGTAGATAGATTGATCGAAGGTTTGCATTCCATATTGGGAAGTTCCCGCTGCTATGGCATCCCGAATCATGCGCGTCTTATCCTGATTGACAACACAGTCGCGAATGAACTCGGTTGATACCAGGACTTCGACGGCTGGAACTCTCCCCAGACCGTCGGTCTTTCGAATCAGGCGCATCGAAACAATGGCTTTCAGCACGCTGGCCAACTGCAAACGTATCTGTTTCTGCTGATGCGGTGGAAAGACTGCAATGATACGATGGATCGTCTCCGTGGCATCCAGAGTGTGGAGTGTGCTGAGCACAAGGTGTCCAGTTTCGGCTGCCACCAGAGCCGTGTGAATGGTTTCCAGGTCGCGCATTTCGCCGACCAGAATGACATCGGGATCCTGGCGCAAGGCACTGCGCAAGGCTTCTCCGAAACTCTTAGTGTCCACTTCCACCTCACGTTGATTGACAAAGCACTTCTTGTCGCGGTGGAGGTATTCGATGGGGTCTTCAATGGTGATGACATGTTCGGTTCGATTGGAGTTGATGTAGTCGATGATGGCCGCCAAGGTTGTGGACTTTCCGCTTCCTGTGGTTCCGGTAACCAGGACCAGTCCACGCCGTTCGTTACAAATTTTTTCCAAGACCTTGGGCAGATTTAACTCTTCGATGGTAAAAATGTGCGTGGGAATCACGCGCAGCACCACAGCAATACTTCCCCTTTGCTGGAAGAAATTGCAACGGAATCGTCCCAGCCCGGCAACGCCGTAAGCCATATCCAGTTCGGCGTTTTCCTTAAATTTTTGTTTTTGGCGGTTTGTCATCATTCCTAGCGCAATCCCCAGAGTATCCTCAGCGGTCAGGCGCTTGGTTTCAATGAGAGGCACGAGTTCGCCATTAACTCGAACGTATGGGTAGTTGCCGACTTTCAGGTGCAAGTCTGAAGCCTTACGCTCGCAAGCCATTCTGAGGAGATCGTCAATGCTAAGACTCATATGTGCTCCAATTTAGGAAGTGTGGGCAGATTCCGCTGACATCTAGTCACCTGAATTCAAGCCAGTGAAGTTATCGACAAGAATGAGATGAATCTTCAAAGAATTCGGAAGAACTGAAAGTGCACTTGCGTGCGCTAATTGGAGGTCTGAGGATCAGGGAAAAAGAATGGTCGGTTGTCCGCAGCCAACCGTCGCGAGGGAGGAGAGTTCATGCTGCGCTGCGACGCCACCACGGACCAGAATCGAAAGCGTGGAGGTCCCCCTCACCCTGTCTACTGACTACTGCCTTCCGTCTTCACAAAGCTCAACCAGCCGTGCTTGTCCATGCCGGAACCTACCACGGCAAAAAATCTTTCCTGAATCTTGGCTGTAATTGGGCCGCGCGATCCTTTGCCGACCGTGATCCTATCGACACTCCGAATGGGAGTGACCTCGGCTGCGGTGCCGGTGAAAAATACCTCATCTGCAAGGTAGAGAAGTTCGCGGGCAATACCCTGTTGATGCAGTTCAATACCCAGGTCCTTGCAGATCTCTATGACTACCCCGCGTGTAATGCCGGGCAGGATAGAGGAAGTTAGCGGGGGTGTGACGATAACTCCGTCCTTCACCACAAAGATATTCTCACCACTTCCTTCGCTGATGTAACCCGCAGCGTCCAAAGCGATTCCCTCGGCGTATCCGTTCTTGATGGCTTCCATTTTTATCAATTGCGAGTTCATGTAGTTGGCGCCCGCCTTGGCCAGCGCAGGCAGCGTGTTGGGGGCAATGCGCGTCCAGGAAGAGACACAGACGTCAACTCCCTGCTCCAGAGCCTCTTTCCCCAAATACTTTCCCCACTCCCACACGGCAATAACCACATCCAGCGGGCATGCCAAGGGGTTGACGCCAATCTCTCCGTAGCCGCGAAAAATGACTGGACGGATATAACACTCCCTCATGTGGTTGACCCGGACGGTTTCCAGGATAGCTTCGAAGAGGTCGCTGGCAGAGTAGGGAACTTCCATGCGATAAATCTTTGCCGAGTTCAAAAGGCGCTGAACGTGCTGCCGCAGACAAAACACTGCCGATCCTTTTTCGGTCTTGTAGCAACGAATTCCTTCGAAGACCGAAGAACCGTAGTTCACCACGTGCGACATGACATGAATCCGGGCGTCATCCCAATTGACAAAATTTCCATTGAACCAGATCTTCTCCGATTTGGGGATTGGCATCTCGACTCCTTTTTGACGGCTCTACTCGTTCTGGGCTTCACATTACGAAGGCCCATGCCTTCACCGAAATAGCGAAAAGTATAACACAGGGAAAACAGAGCCAATAGGAGTTTTGGCGGCAGCACGTATGGAGTGCGGCAGCTTACTAAGCTTACTGCCGCTTTGGCAGGCGCCATCTGGGCTGGCGCCTAGGGTCGGAACCTCGATTAGATTTGGCATTGATGATGTGTAGCAACAAGCTGCCGCTCTCCAATTGCTATTTCAAGCTGACGCCTTTCAGCCGGCCTATGAACATTCTGAAGAATGCTGCCGCGTTTACCTCCATTCCGACAGAGGCATTCGCGGCGAGGGTTTTGCTGTTTATAGAATCTTGAACTGGCTGGTCTAACAATGGAGCGGAACTGACAATGGAACCGCTGCGATAGGCCAAAGCTTCTCCGGCTGTCAATTCACCTGAAGTCTCAATGTCGACATGCATCCTCTCGAGTCTTAACAACGATCTATCAATAAACGCTGCGACAGCAAGAGGGTCATGCATAGCCGGACCAAAACTCTCTCCCATTGACTTGTACCTGGATACTAAGTTTCGGGCGAGGCGGGCAGCGATTTCACTTACCTTATCTTTACTGGCCTCGAGAACTTTCAGGTGTTCTTCAGTGAGTATCACCTTCCTCGTGACATCAAGCCCTACCATCGTTAATGGAACTCCAGAATGAAAAACGATTCGCGCGGCTTCCGGGTCCACATAGAAGTTAAATTCAGCTGCAGGGGACACGTTTCCCCCTGAGAGTGAGCCTCCCATCAGAACCACTTCTTCGACCAGGGCGGGTAGTTGAGGATCTGCCTTGAATGCCAGGGCAAGATTCGTGAGTGGACCGAGAGCAACAATAGAAACCTGGTGTGGAGATTTTTTGATAACTTGACCCATCAGTTCGATTGCTGACTCGGACGACGGCTTGAGCTTGGGTTGCGGAAGAGAGAGACCCATCAGCCCGTTTTCACCGTGCCATTCTGTTGCCGTCACCAGTTTTCGCTTCAAGGGCGCGTTTGCCCCCAAAGCCACGGGAACACTTATGCTGTCTGATACCTCCACTATGCACAGTGCGTTAAAAAGCCCAGTTTCCACGGGAACATTTCCTGCAACGACCGTGATGGCCTCCACTTTTATTTCTGGTGAACGCAAGGCCAGCAATAATGCAAGTGCATCATCCACTCCGGGATCAGTATCAATGATGACGCGTCGAGGCCTGGAACTGGGTTTTGAATACTCAGGTTTACCGGCGTGTATCTCCGGTGCCCAGACAACTGCCAAAACAAGAGCCACTATGAGTCGGCGCAGATACCAGTGAGACTGTGGGTTGAGGTTCCTTTGCATAGACGTTAATCCAATTTTCGAAGGTGAAAAAGAGAAAAGACAGCATTATGAATGCTAGCACCGAATTTCGGCACATGGAAAAGCAAAAAGGAGGTCTAGGGGTAAAGCGTTAGTTACGGGAGTGTGCCTCGCATGGGTAGCCAAGCTGAGCGCTTTCTGTGAGGTGTGGGCTTTCTGTTCCACCGTGAAAAACCACCGCTCGCTGCGCTCACCGTGGCTCCCAAAACTCACCCCTGCAACTAAGAAGGTGTGAAGGAATTGGGTTCCGCGGCGGCTCCGCCGCCCGATGTGCGGAAGGGCTTGGCCCTTCCGTGAAACGTTCCCCCTCTCTCCCGTTTTCCTGGGGTCGGGGCCAACGCGCCGCCCCGCCGGGCCGTTTGGCCGCCCCCCGCAAAAGAAAAAACCCGGGGCCCCCCCCGGGCCAGCGCAGGCCGTGGCCGGGGGGTGTTGTTTGAAAATCCCGCCCCAACTGAGCGC
>JBGOVH010000050.1:0-10046 GCA_041478005.1 Terriglobia bacterium
CGGATAACCGTCCTGCGTAGAAACTGATGCTTAGAAAGTTCATCACCTATGATAATCAATTTAAGACTTTTCCATTTTTCATTATCTATTAACTCTGTTTTCAAAACTGAAAACGCTTCGATGATACGAGCGATATTCTTATGAGGCTTGATGTTTCCGGCATATAGCAGGAAAGGATCTTGAATTTGGTATCGTTCCAGCACACGTTTTTGCTCCTCTGGATTTGGATTGCTGGAGAGTACGGCTCGCTCATCGATGGCATTGTGAACCACAGTGATCTTTTCCTCCGGAACGCCAAACAGCCGCATTAAGTCCTTCTGAGTGGCCTCTGAGACAGTGAGAATGTGGCTGCAATGTTTGATGGCGCGCCGGGTGGTCTTGCGGGCAAGATCATAGGCCGATTTGGAGCTGGCATAATTGGGAAACAGAATATGCACGCAATCGTGGATCGTGATGACCGACTTGCAACTCAGAAAACGCGGCGGACTGTAGTGAGGGGTGTGCAGAAGCTGGACCTGTTTCTTTCGCAGACTCAAAGGGAGAAGGAAATCGTTCCAAAAACTAGTTCCGGCGCCAGGATCGAAAATGAAGGAAAAATTCTCAGGCAGTCTTTCGAACTCGGCCTTGTCTCTCTCTCTTCCGACGAGAAAGTATTGGTTTTCCAGGTCCAATTGAGCCAGGTTCAGAATCAGGTTGCGGATATAGGTCCCAATCCCAAAATCATTCACCTTCCGAATGTCAAATGCGATTCTCATTCCGGTGCAGTCTCCCCATCACCTGCTGCGTCGTCGGTGGTGTCCAATTTGGACTCAGGCTGTTTTTCAGGGGAATTTACGCCTGGAAAAGATTCCACCGGCTTACCCCCCAGAACTTGCTGCATGAACTCGACCCAGATTGGCAGGGCGGCTTTGGCGCCGGTTTCTCCTTTCCCTAGAGATTTTTTCTGATCGTATCCCACCCATACTCCACAAGTCAGCGACGGTGTAAAGCCAATGAACCAGGCATCTGTGTAATTGTTAGTTGTTCCTGTTTTGCCAGCAACTGGACGCTTCAGAACCTTAGCCTTTTGAGCTGTTCCAAAATCGACCACGCCCTGCAGCAAACTCACCATAGATCTGGCTGTTGTTTGAGAAATCACTTCCTGAACCTGGACGAGGTTTTCCTCCTTGATCTCGCCATAGTAGTCGGTTACTCGTTTGACCAGGCGCGGCAAAATTCGCACACCGTCATTGGGGAATACCGTATATGCAGAAGTCATCTCCAACAGAGTAATCTCGGCTGAACCCAGAGCTAAGGGCAAGTAAGGAGAGAGATTTGGGCTTGTGACACCAAATTTCTTGACATAATCGATCCCTTTTTCAACGCCGAACTTATTGAGGAGCTTCACTGCAGGAATGTTTCGGGATTGTGCCAAAGCGCGCTTTAAGGTGATGACTCCCTCAAATTTTAGATCATAATTTTGAGGGGACCACTGTCCTTGCCCACTGGGAAAACTAATCGGACTGTCTAATATGGTGTCCGATGGGGACATGCCCTGGTCGAGTGCCATTGTGTACACAAATGGCTTAAACGAAGATCCCGTCTGGCGAAATGCCTGGGTAGCCCGGTTGAATTTACTCGCTTCGAAATCGTAGCCCCCAATCATCGCCTTGACTTCGCCGGTTGAAGAATCAATGACAACGAGCCCCCCCTGCACTTCCGGGCGCTGGAATAGTTCAAGCTTGAGTTGTTTTTTTAAAACGTCGACGCTCCGAATTCGAAAGAGAGCCAAGTCTCCGACCTTGAAGAGTTCACCGACGGATTTCTTGCCTGTCCATGTAATATCAGCATCCGAGATCAGGCCCTCAAGATCTCCAATTTTGATTCTGGCTGTCTTTGGCTTTACCGCAACGACCAGACCTGTCAGCTTGTTTCCGGGTGCCTTTGGCTTTCTCCAGTCTTCGTGTGAGTAAGACTCCAGCGTGGGATGACCCTGCTTGAAAATGTTTGCTCTAACCCCCCGCCAGCCGTGACGCTGGTCAAAATCCTCCAGCCCTTTTCTAAGGGACTCACTGGCCGCTTGCTGCATTTCGATATTGAGGGTGGTATACACCTTCAGACCTTTTTCATTGACAGCCTCCGAACCGTATTTCTGCTCCAAACCCTTGCGAATCTCCTCGGCAAAGTATGGAGCCATCGCATTTTGGCGAGAAGAGACTTTGAGTTCGAGAGGCATTTTCTTTGTCGCTTCCGCCTGAGGCGCGGAGATCTTTTTCTCTTGCAGCATCCTATCGATGACGTAATTTCGCCGAACCAGAACTCGGTTCGGATTAGTGATCGGCGTACTGAAATGAGTGATCGCGGGGAGAGCCGCTAGGGTCGCTACCTCCTCCAACCTGAGATCCCTGAGCGTTTTACTGAAATAGAACTGGGAAGCAGCTTCGAATCCATATGTTCCGTGCCCCAAGAAGACTTGGTTGCAGTACAGGGTCAAGACCTGAGGTTTTGTGTAGTAACGCTCAATCTGAATTGAAAACAATAACTCTTGAAATTTTCGCCTAAAGCTCTTTTCGGAGTTCAAGAAGCAAACTCGGCTCAACTGCTGGGTGATCGTGCTGGTCCCTTGAACCCGGTGCCCTCCGAGAAGGGCTTTGGCTATCGCTCGGACCACTCCGTAAATATCTACTCCCCAGTGCTTTTCAAAGTTCTTGTCTTCAGTCGAGATCAAGGCATCCTTCAGCAGTTTGGGAATCTGATCGTAGGTAATCACGACCCGTCTCTCTAATGCAAAGGATCCAATGATGCGTCCATCGTCGGAATACAATTCTGTAATGACATTGGGCCGGTAATCTTCCAGTCGTCCAACTTCGGGAAGATCGCTCTTATAGACGATCAATAGCCCAGTAAAGGCGCCAATGGCAACAGATGCCAGCAGTAGAACGGCGAAAACTATTGTTCGGAAGAGGCTTTTTCTCTGGAAGTGTAATGAGAAGATGGTAGTTAAAGGCATTGCTCAGCTGCGAATGAAGAAAATGCAAATATAACAAAATTATTAGCTTATTCCAATGGGAACCTGAGCTGATTACTGCCATAAGCCTCCGGTTTCAGATGTATCTTATGCAAGAAGTTCTAAGTTCTTTGTTGAGGGTTTACAAAGACATGCTCGTCAATCTTGACAATATGAGACTCAAATATTATATTGACCCAAGACTAATGATATGTGAATCGAAAGAGAGCGGATAATTCTTTTATTTCAGGAGGAGCAATGAGCAAGATTATAGGAATCGATCTTGGCACGACGAACTCGGTGGTGGCTGTTATGGAGGGAGGGGAACCAATCGTCATCACGAATCCAGAAGGGAGCCGTACGACTCCTTCCGTAGTGGCCTTCACCAAGAGTGGAGAACGGTTAGTCGGACAAGTTGCCAAACGTCAGGCCGTGACTAACCCAGAAAACACTGTTTACTCAATCAAGCGTTTCATGGGGCGTAAGTATGAGGAAGTTAACGAGGAAATGAAGATTGTCCCCTACCGGGTGGCTCGGGCCTCAAACAATGATGCACGCGTTGTCATCACGGGCAAGGAATACAGTCCTCCCGAGATCTCTTCGATGATTTTGCAGAAAATGAAACAGGCTGCCGAGGAATATCTGGGGCAGAAGGTGACCAAAGCCGTCATCACAGTCCCCGCTTACTTTAATGATTCTCAGCGTCAGGCGACCAAAGATGCCGGAAAAATTGCCGGGCTGGAAGTTTTGCGAATTGTCAATGAACCCACAGCTGCGGCACTGGCTTACGGATTGGACAAGAAGAAAGACGAGACCATTGCGGTCTATGACTTTGGTGGTGGCACCTTTGATATTTCGATCTTGGAGGTCGGAGAGGGTGTGGTGGAGGTGAAGTCTACAAACGGTGACACTCATTTGGGTGGAGATAACATTGACCAGAGAGTCATGGACTGGATTGTGGATGAGTTTATCAAAGATCAGGGTATTGATCTGTCGAAGGACAAAATGGCTTTGCAGCGGCTGAAAGAAGCGGCAGAAAAAGCCAAGATGGAATTATCCACCGTCATGGAAACGGAAATTAACCTGCCTTTCATTACGGCAGATGCTTCAGGTCCCAAGCACTTAAGCATGAAGCTGACTCGAGCGCGATTTGAGCAATTGGTCGAGGATATCCTTCAAAAAAGTGTTCAACCCTGCAAGCAGGCGCTTTCGGACGCAGGACTGAAGCCTGAAGACATCGATGAGGTGGTCCTGGTCGGTGGTTCGACGCGAATTCCCCGAGTACAGCAAATTGTCAGGGATCTGTTTAAGCGCGAACCTCATAAAGGCGTAAATCCCGACGAGGTTGTAGCAATTGGCGCTGCCGTCCAAGCGGGAGTGCTGGCAGGCGATGTCAAAGATTTGTTGCTGCTGGATGTAACACCTCTTTCATTAGGGATCGAAACCTTGGGTGGAGTGTTTACCAAACTGATTGAACGGAACACTACGATTCCTACTCGTAAAAGCGAGGTATTCTCAACGGCCGCAGACAGTCAGACTTCCGTTGAGGTGCATGTGTTGCAGGGCGAGCGCAGCATGGCTAAGGACAATCGAACCCTGGGTAAGTTCCACCTTGTCGGTATCCCAACCGCTCCCCGAGGAGTGCCGCAGATTGAAGTGGCGTTCGATATTGATGCCAACGGGATTGTCAACGTTTCTGCAAAGGATCTGGGAACGAGCAAGGAACAGAAGATTACGATTACGGCCTCCAGCGGTTTGTCCAAAGATGAAATTGATCGGATGACTCACGACGCTGACTCGCATTCTGACGAGGATCGAAAATATAAGGAAGAAGTGGAAGCCAAAAACAAAGCTGACAACTTGGTTTATAGCACTGAGAAGCTACTGAAGGAAAACCGGGAAAAAATATCTGAAGCAGACGCAAAAAGCATTGAGGTTGCAATTGAGGATTGTAGACGAGCCATTTCAGAGGGTGGAGCGGATCGCATCAATCGCTCGGTGGAACAACTGACTACAGCAACGCATAAACTTGCAGAGGCGCTATACAAACAAGCGGGCGCTCAGGGAGGCGGGACGACTGGAGCTTCTAATGGAGGACCGTCGTCTGATGCATCCGGTTCAAAGCCCGCTGAGGGAGAAGTTATTGATGCAGAGTATGTCGATGTAGATGACAAGAAGAAGTAGGCAAGAGCGTGGCCCGTATCGCTGATCAGAACATTAGGTGATCGCGCTCGTCCTCGATTGGTGGCATCCTAGGTTTTTCAACAACCGGGAGACGACGAGGGTGAATTTCTGGAGGTAATGCCTCAGTTACGGGGGGAATCGATTGGCATGGGTAGCCACGATTGACGCGCTTTCTGCGGCTATCGTGGGCCTTCCCTTGCCGGCACACCTGTCCACGACAAACGCAACCAGCACGATGTCGAGTCTACCAAAGATTCCCCCCGTAACTGAAGCATTACCGCTGGAGAGAAAATTCTTTTGACAAGCAAGCAGGATTTGGTCAAAAAATTCCTGGAATTACAGGACCGCATCCATTCCCTGATTGATGGGTCGCTGGTTGGATCTCAAGACCCGCACATTGCGGGATTGCAGTCCCATTGGGCTCCTGCGGTGGACGTCTATGAAACAGAGGAAGAATTCGTGATGACTGCAGAGGTTCCGGGCATTGATCAAAATCAGGTCGACCTTCAAGTCGTCGACGATGTCTTGCACTTGAAAGGTCGAAGGGATCCTACCAAGGAACCCTCAAAGCAAATCTATTATCGCTTGGAGCGGCCTTTGGGGAGCTTTGAGCGCTGCTTCACGCTCCCGGAAGGAGTCGATCAATCCAAGATTCGGGCCAAAATGCGCGACGGAGTCTTAACGGTCACTCTTCCGAAGAAACGAGAAGGACGGCATAGCTTCAGAGTCGAAGTAAGGAAGGTTCAGACCTCTGAATGATCACATTGTGAAATGAGTTATGGCCAAAGAGGACTTTTATCGGCTCCTGGGCGTTCATAAGGACGCACCCGCCGAAGACATCAAGAAAGCTTATCGCAAGCTGGCTCGAAAGTATCATCCTGATGTTAACCCCGGCGATAAGCACGCTGAAGAGAGATTTAAGAAAATCTCTGAAGCCTACGAGGTGCTGAGCGATCCGAAGAAGCGTGAAGTTTATGATGCCTACGGCACCTATTCGGACAACATTCGTCCGGGTGCAGGGGGACCGGGGCCGGGAGTGGATTTCACAGGGTTTGATTTTTCCAGCTTTGGCGGTTCGGGGTTTTCAGATATTTTTTCGCAGTTCTTCAGCGGAGAACAAAGAAACAGCCGGCCACAGCGTGGAGATGACGTCGAATACCAGATTTCCATTGGATTCAACGAGGCTCTCAAAGGCTTGCAGACTCGAATCACTTATGCGCGACGAGACCTCTGCCAGATTTGTCATGGGAAAGGTTATGAAGTTGAAGGCAGGGGACGGGACTGTCCCCATTGCCAAGGCAGTGGAAAAGTAGCTCAATCCCGCGGCCGAATGAAATTTACGAGCACATGTCCTCAATGCGGAGGGACTGGGCAGATTGGGAAGAAGTGCCACTCCTGTCAAGGCGAGGGACGAGCCAGGGTCACAGAAAATCTGGAGATCAAGCTCCCTGCAGGCGTTCAAACCGGTTCACGCATTCGATTTGCTGGCAAAGGAGACGCCGGTATCCAGGGAGCGCAACCCGGAGACCTTTATATTGTAGCGACTGTTAGCCCCCATTCATTCTTTGAAAGGGTAGGGGATAATATCTATTGCAAGGTTCCTATCACATTGACAGAAGCTGCGCTCGGAGCCAAGATCGAGGTCCCCACGGTGGATGGGCGGGCTGTCCTAAAGGTGCCTCCCGGAACTCAAAACGGTCAAAAGTTTCGTCTGCGAGAGCGAGGGGCTCCTTCTTTGCGAGCACCCACGCGGGGGGATCAATTCGTTGAGGTAAAGATCATGACTCCAAAGGTCGTCGACGAGCGCAGCAAGGAAATCCTCCGCGAACTTGCCCGACTGAATCCAGAGAACCCGCGCGGGGAGATATTTAATTTCTAATTCACAAACCAGTCTGGGTTAAGGAGTTTTTCTCCTCCCTCAATTGTTAAGCAGGGAGAAGTTACAGCCCGTATCCAGATCAAGTCGCCTACGCAATATTTCGACATTTTGCAAAATTCCTGAAAACAAGGACCCTATGAAGACTCGAGGCAAAGCTGCTCACATGATCAGCAATGTTGCCAGTACTTACAAGATTCACCCTCAGACTTTGCGATTGTACGAACGCCAAGGCTTGTTGAAGCCGTCCCGCTCAGAAGGGAACACTCGCCTTTATACCGATGGGGACTTGGAGAGGCTTGAAGTCATCTTGAATCTGACCCGGGATCTTGGAGTTAACTTGGCCGGCGTGGAGATTATTCTCAACATGCGGGACAAGATGGAAGAAATGCAAAAGGAAATCAAAGAATTCATGGATTTTATCCAGCAGCAATTCGCTGACAAGGCTTCCCGTTTTTCCTCCGGGAAGGAAAATGCCTTAATGAGAACGACGCCAGCCAGGATCATTCGAATTAATCGATAAATGGAAAACCTGCATCCCTGTGCCATCTGTGGAGGAACCGGTTGGAAAGAGGTAGAAGCCGGCGGAATTCGCTCCGTGACTCGCTGTGAATGTTTTGAAAAGGCCAGGGTGGATAGGCTAGTTCAGAAGGCCAATATTCCGCCTCGTTACGAATCTTGCTCTTTTGAAAATTTCAGTGCGATCTCCGATCGATTGAAGGTAGTGAAATCAGCAGCCCTAAGGTTTGTTGAAGACTATCCCGTCGTTGAGTGTGGCCTTCTGATACTGGGTCCGTGTGGAGTGGGAAAGACTCATCTGGCTGTTGCCGTTCTAAGGGAGTTGATTGATAAGAGGCATGTGAAAGGTCTTTTTTTCGACTTTCGTGAGCTCTTGAAGAAAATTCAAAATTCCTATAACCCCGTCTCCCGCACTACCGAAACGGAAATACTTGAACCTGTGCTTAACTGTGAGGTCCTGGCGCTAGACGACTTGGGCGCAGAGCGGCCAACAGAATGGGTGCGTGACACTTTCGCGTATATTATTAACTCTCGCTACAACCAAAAATTGGCTACTCTGATCACTTCCAACTTCGAGGATCGTTCAAAGGATTTTAAGACTCTGGCCGATGGTACCCGTGTGCCATCTGAAGAGACTTTGGAGGATCGAATCGGGCACAGACTTCGCTCCCGTCTTTATGAGATGTGTAAAGTCATTCGTATTGAGGGTTCTGATTTCCGAATCGAGGTCAAACAGGCTCAGTACCATTTTTGAAGCAGGAGATCCGAATGCGGGCTCGAAGGCCAAGTAAACAGGGCTTTCCGCTCGTATCCGATGTCGGCTGACAGAGAGTTGGATGGAGACTTGCCTAGAAACAGCAATGGTCTTGGGGAGCCTCGGCAAAATAGCTCTAGGGGACATCTCACGTTCTTCCGATAGAGAATACTGTAAAGAAGTTCCGGATAGGTTGTTGCACCATTGATCATGGGATGACAATCGTCCGGAGGAGAAGATCTCCGCTGCCCAATCATCTCTTATGTGTCTTACAGTTTGATTTCGACCTGAAAAAAGATAGGTTCTGTTCAGCTTGAGACAGAATACCCCAGATGAACTGGCGTACCCGAGATTATCGATTGCTGCAGATATTCGTCTCTCATGACTGCATGATTTATGTTAGACATTTGGAAAGTGAAAAGAAAAGAAGCTCGCATTCATCTTGTCGTTCCCGTCACTATCGAAGGCCTTGATGGGTCCGACCAACCCTTTGTAGAAGAAACGACCACAGAAAATGTCAGCAAGAACGGCGCTTGCATAGTAGTAAGCCGAATCCTGAGGCTCGGCTCGGTAATTACCATTATGGCCTTTCAGGGGAGGTTTAAATGCAAGGGCGAAATACGTGCGATTTGGGTTGATGAAAACGACAAAAAGAAAAAGATTGGAATTCTCTTTACCGAACCCACCGTGAACTGGGTTGTTAGCTAGAATCTATGCTTCCCAAAACCCAGTTTTGCCCGCCCCATTCCAGCAATCCTATAGAAAGGAGAAGAAGGGCCCTTTGTAGTGAGATTAACTGCTGGAGGTGAGCCAAGCTCCATTAGAGTAGCTACGTTGAGCCCTTTCCGTGAGGCGTGGGCAGCCAATACGTGCCTAGCCTGGGAACCCCGCCCAGAGGCATTCGCAGGTCGGACCCCAGCCCTGTCAAATTGATCCCCCCGGCCACATGGACGCCGATACCTCAGACATCGATTTCAAAGCCCTGTCCAGGTTCGCTAGTACTAAGTGGCATGTCGGACAAGGCCCGTATCGATCCTGTTCGGAGGAGGGCAATACAACTCCTGAGTCCGCGAACGGGTGATCTCCTGAAGGCTGATGCCTGAAGACGCTTTATTTGTCGTATTCGCCACTCTTCCATCCAGGGTCAGTCTAAATCGTAAACACGCTGGCGCCTTCACCTTGATAACTTTCGAAAACGTGCTCGAAGACGGCGGAGACTTTGGTCTGGTACAGCTCGGGTGTGTACGCTCGCGGCAGGCCGTCGTCCAATTCCTTTTCAATGGCTTGCCGGACGCCGGCTCTGGCTCCAACCCGCTGGCGCCAGTCCAGCACGAGAAGGGATTTCAGCCGTCCTAACAATTGACGCGCGACCTTCTTCACCTCATCGCGCTCTTCGGTTGTCAACTCCGGCCCCGGCCGGGTGAGAATATCGAAGACGGTCAACTCCTCCTCGCTCAGGTTCTCGCGCACATGGCGCTCCTGCTCTTCGGAAAGAGAGCGGCTCAAGGTCATCAGTTCCCGGAACAGCTCTTCGATGCTTCGACTTCCCGCATTGTAGGACTCAATCAGCTCCTCAAATTTCGAAAGATAATCTGCCCGCGTCTTGTTCAACCGGACCAGCTTGTTCAGTTGCCCACGGATCGCCGCTTTGAGCTGCTCCAGCTCGATGTTTTTCGTCTTCGATTGGGCAAACCGTTTCGCCAGCTTTTCAAAGTCAATCTTGGAAA
>JBGOVH010000068.1:0-8901 GCA_041478005.1 Terriglobia bacterium
AAGCAGCCAGGGATCACGAAGTCGATGTAATTACGATGGCGACCCATGGGAATAGGGGGCTCAGTCATCTGGTTTTTGGATCGACTGCGGAAAAAGTCGTTCGCCTGGCCCCCTGTCCAGTATTGACAGTGAAGCACCCGGAACATGAGTTTGTGAAATGACTCAGGTGAGGGGTTAAGCTGCGAGACAGATGGAGGCAATCGCTGGTTCTCAACTGGCAACTGATGACTGAAAACCGACAACACACAAGGAGGGGGGTCATGTTTGACGTACTTATAGAGAGTAATCCTCAAACAAGAACACAAAAGAAGGCACTGTCGCTGTTCGTATCAATTGTGCTGCACTCAATCGTCCTGATGGTGGCCATCATTGTTCCACTTTTCTTTACGGATACGTTGAGTCCTCAGCAGGTTGTCACCTACCTGGTGGCGCCACCACCTCCGCCGCCTCCGCCTCCGCCGCCACCCATGGTGGCGAGGGCAGCAATCAAAGCGCCGAAGGTCGTTCAGCAGGTCCCAGGTCAATTGATGTCGCCCGTTTCTATTCCAAAGACCGTGGCCATGATTGTAGACGAAGGCCCGCCTCCAGAAGCGTTCGCCGGCGTAGTCGGTGGCGTGCCAGGTGGGGTTCCGGGCGGAGTGATCGGCGGAGTTATGGGAGGCGTCATCGGAGGAGCGATTTCTGGGGTCCCAGTGGCGCCTCCACCCCCACCCAAATTGGAGGCTCCAAAGGTGTCCAGAGAACCCTTTCGAGTGGGGGGAAAAGTCAGGGCCCCTCGAGTTATTAAACGAGTCGAACCAGTGTATCCGGTCCTGGCGAAGCAATCGAGAACTCAAGGTGCCGTGATCCTGGAAGCAATACTCACCGAGGAAGGCAGAGTGGCTGATCTGAAACTGGTTTCGGGTCATCCATTGCTGGTTCAGGCGGCTATGGAGGCTGCTCGACAGTGGCAATATGAACCCACTTACCTCAATGATACCCCTGCTCGTGTAATTATGAACATCACGGTACTCTTCACATTGATGTAAGAGAATGAGCGAGGCTTCTTCGAACAGGCAGGCCATGGAATATA
This sequence comes from Terriglobia bacterium, assembly GCA_041478005.1. Taxonomy (GTDB): domain Bacteria; phylum Acidobacteriota; class Terriglobia; order Versatilivoradales; family Versatilivoraceae; genus JBGOVH01. Next base: position 1,073 of record JBGOVH010000068.1, read on the forward strand.
GCCTGACGAAAAACCACTCTTGGATTGAGTAAATCGGATTGGTCTTCAGGCCCTTTGCAGCAGCAATACTCGAAGAGGAGCTCCATGATCCGTCAAGAATACCGCCACAAACTCATGAGTCCCGAAGAAGCTGTGTCAGTAGTCCAGTCGGGAGATCGTGTGTATATCCATTCGGGGTGCGCAGAACCGGAACGCCTCGTGAAAGCCTTAATCAGCCGGAGACTGGCTCTGAAAGATGTCGAAATCATCCATCTCCTCACCCTGGGGAATGCCGATTATGTGATGCCTGAAATGGAAGGGCATTTCCGGCATAACGCCTTTTTCATTGGTCCGAATGTCCGGGAAGCTATCAATAGCGGCAGGGCTGATTACACACCCATTTTTCTGTCAGAGATCTCGTCTCTGCTGACTTCTGGTCAGCTTCCCATCGATGTTTGTCTCATTCAGGTTTCACCACCGGATGAACATGGCTATTGCAGTTTTGGGGTCGCTGTCGAGTGCATCCAAACAGCGACCCGGGCTGCCAAAGTTGTCATTGCCGAGGTAAACCCGAACATGCCCCGGGTGCTGGGCGATTCTTTCATTCACCTCAGCAAGATTGATATTCTGGTAGCGTCCGACAGTCCCTTGCTTGAGCTGCCCCAGCCTCGGACGGATCCTGTGCAGGTCCAGATTGGCAAGAACGTTGCAGAATTGATCGAAGACGGTTCCACCTTGCAAATGGGGATTGGTGGGATTCCGGATTCGGTGCTGTCACATTTGGGGAACCATCGTGACCTTGGTGTGCATACGGAGATGTTTTCAGATGGCTTGATTCCGTTGGTTGAGTCCGGAGTCATCACGGGGGAGCGCAAGAGCCTCCACCCGGGCAAGGTGGTGGCTTCGTTTGTTCTTGGAACTCGCAAGCTATTTAAGTTCATTCACAACAACCCATTGATTGAATTTCACCCTTCGGAATATGTGAATGATCCTTTCATCATCAGCCAGAACTCCAAGATGGTGGCTATCAATTCAGCATTGCAGATCGATCTGACTGGCCAGGTGTGCGCCGACTCCATGGGGAATTATTTCTATAGCGGTATCGGAGGGCAGATTGATTTCATACGCGGGGCAGCGCGTTCCATCGGAGGCAAGCCCATCATTACACTCCCGTCGACTGCCAAGAACGGAACCGTCTCACGAATTGTGCCTAACCTCTATCCCGGTGCTGGGGTGGTGACTTCGCGTGGCGACGTTCATTACGTGGTGACGGAATACGGCATCGCCAACCTCCATGGCAAAAGCATCCGTGCGCGCGCGGAGGCGCTGATCGAAATAGCGCATCCCCATTTTCGCGGTGAACTTTATGAGTTCGCGTGCCGTCAGAATTTCCTGAGTTCTACCAAGAGTGAGGCTTTATGGTAGTAAAACCAGGCGGAGAAAAGGCCGATCGTGGGAGTATAGAAATCCTCTTTGATGAGTGCAAGGGATGCGGACTCTGCATCTCTGCCTGCCCGGTAGAATGCATCGGCGTCACAGAACTGTTGAATTTGCAGGGATATTTCCCGGCTTACTACTTGGGACGTGGCTGCACCGGTTGCGGCATCTGCTTCTACGTCTGCCCAGAACCCGGAGCAATCAGGGTCTTTGTCAGGGGTGAGCCGCGTTCGTGAAGGTGAGACTATGTCCAAGGAATTGATCAAAGGAAATGTGGCAGCCCTTAAAGGAGCTATCCTGGCGGGCTGTAGAGCCTTTTATGGATATCCTATTACACCGGCTAGCGAAATTGTCGAGGCGGCAGCTTACTTTTTACCTAAAGTAGGAGGGATTTTTCTGCAAGCGGAAAGTGAAGTGGCTGCCATCAACATGGTCTATGGCGCTGCGGCCACCGGGACGCGTGTTATGACTGCGTCTTCGGGACCCGGGATCAGTTTGATGCAGGAAGGGATTTCTTACCTGGCCGGCGCCGAACTCCCTTGTGTGATTGTTGACGTGATGCGAGGCGGCCCGGGTTTGGGAAATATCGGTCCTGAACAGAGTGATTACTTTCAAATGGTCAAAGGGGGAGGTCACGGGAATTATCGCAACATCGTTCTCGCGCCTAACTCTGCTCAGGAGATGTGCGATCTGACCATGCAGGCTTTCGAAATTGCTGATCGTCTTCGAAACCCTGTCGTCATTCTAACTGACGGTTATGTCGGCCAAATGATGGAAGCTGTTGAATTCCCTTCAATGGCCCTGGAACCCCCGTTGAACTCCTGGGCCGTCCAAGGCAACCTGCAAACACGGAACAACTTGATCACTTCCATTCATCTCGAACACGAAGCTTTGGAGGCCCATGTCAACCATCTGGAAAGAAAATATGCCAAGGCTGAGGACTGCTGCACAAGTTGCGAGTCCTACCGGACTGAAGATGCCGAAATTATTCTGATTGGATACGGAATTGTGTCCCGGGTTTTGCGTTCCGTTGTGGACCAAGGACGAACTCAGGGCTTGAAGCTGGGCCTTTTCCGCCCCATTTCTCTCTGGCCTTTCTCCAAAACGGAATTGAAGGCTCTTGCAAGCCAGGCAAAATCACTTCTAGTATGCGAGCTCAGCTGGGGGCAGATGGTAGAGGATATTCGTCTCATTGTGAGAGACCGTTTGCCAGTCGATTTTTATGGAAGGAAGGGAGGGGTGGTTCCCACTCCCGAGGAAGTATTGGAAAAAGTCTGGGAACTGGACGGGGGTTCAAGTCTTCATAGGATGCCGAATAACCGATTTGAGCGATGTGTTGCTCCGTAAATGGTGAGACCGTTTTTGAAAAGGGACGGTGCAATTGTTGGCTTTGCCCAAGTGGACTTTGGGAAGAAAGACTATGTTGAACGTTACGCATGAAAAACCGCGCGCCTTCTACCCTCAATTCGCCCGCAAAGATGGCGACCCACATGTCACACACTACTGTCAGGGCTGTGGACACGGGGTCCTGCACAAATATATTGCTGAAGCCATCGATGATCTGGGAATCCAGAACCAAACCATTTTGGTGAGTCCTGTCGGGTGTTCAGTTTTCGCGTACTATTATCTGGATGTTGGCAACGTCCAGGCAGCTCACGGACGTGCTCCCGCGGTGGCCACAGGGATCAAGCGGTCACGGCCGGATAGTGTTGTTATTGCTTACCAGGGAGATGGAGACTTGGCGGCTATCGGGACAGCCGAAATTGTTCATGCGGCCAACCGTGGGGAGAGCATCACTGTTTTTTTCGTGAACAATGGGATTTATGGAATGACGGGTGGCCAGATGGCCCCAACCACGCTGCTGGGACAGAAAACCACAACTACCCCTTTAGGCCGCGACCCATTCATGCAAGGGTATCCGCTGAAGATCTGTGAGCTCCTGAGTTCTCTTGAGGGGCCCACCTACATTGAAAGGGTGGCCTTGGCAGGCCCAAAGACCAACATGAAAGCCAGGCAGGCCGTTCGTAAGGCGCTTCGGATCCAGGTGGAAAAGCGTGGATTTTCACTCGTTGAGATCCTGTCGGGCTGCCCCACAGGGTGGAAGATGACGCCGGCCGAAGCGTCAAGTTGGATCGAGCAAAGAATGATTCCTGCGTTTCCTTTGGGGGTCTATCGAGATATTTCCGGTTCGCGAATCTTGAATTTTGAAAGGAGGGCCAGTTTTTCTTCTTCCGAGATTGTCTCCCAGTTGGAGTTAAACTCGATCGAAGGCGACGGCATCCCTGAAGAAGAGCACCAAGAAACCTTGGGTTTCCACAGCAAGGGAATCAAGATTGCCGGGTTTGGCGGCCAGGGTATTCTTTCTCTGGGTTTGATCCTGGCGACCGCAGGCATGAAGGAGAGTTACCATGTCAGCTGGCTGCCCTCTTATGGCCCGGAGATTCGCGGGGGTACTGCCAACTGCAATGTGGTGTTGTCCCGAAAGGAAATCGGGACCCCTTTGGTCGATTCTCCCGATATCCTGATTGCCATGAATGGCCCTTCTCTTGTGCGATTTCAAGATCGACTCAAAGTGGGAGGTCTCGTTCTGTATGATAGTTCACTCATACCGGAAGCTCCCCGGATAAGAATGGCAGAGGCGATCGGAGTTCCTGCCAGCCGTATGGCGCATGAGCTTGGGGAGTCAAAAGCGGCCAATTTGATTATGGCCGGAGCCTTGATGTGCAAGCTCCCAATCCTCAGAACCCCATCTATTCATCGTGCCATTGACGAAATTATCAGCAGCGTGAAGATGAGGGAATTGAATAAGAAGGCCCTCGAATTGGGCATGCAGTATCATGAAAATTCAAATTGGGCGAAGTGAGCCATATCATGGGAATTCACCCAAGCAGTTTCCTCTGTCCCGTCGCCTTCTGCAAACCACCCGATTTACTTTTAACCCTCAAGTTCAGGAATCTCAATGCATTAACAAGTCTGGTAGTAGGCAGGGGAATTCTGCAGTAGTGACTTTCCACTTGGTGAATGGATTGCTCTTTCATAAGCAGGTACTAAGGCACTGGTCAGGGAACAAGAGTTGGCCAGCACTGGACGACAGACAGGTCCATGGGCTTCTGGCATCAACTGAGAGCCCGGAGCTGGCCTCCCTGACCAGCTCTTATTGATCCTGGAAGTTTGAGAATAAATGCGAGGAAATACGGTGAGGCTGACAGGGCTGGAACGACTAGGATTCGTTTGAGATTTTCAAATGTCTCGTGCCCAGAGGGAACGCGAGAATCTACGTGCGAATCTGGATTTGCAAGACTCGGAGAGACGGGAGGCTAAAGATCATTTGAAAGGGTATCGATGACCGAGATGCACGCTTTCGGCCCAACAGAGCCCGGTCTTTGGGTTGATGGTCCGAATGCAGACTTGACACTTGGTGGCACCCTTTCAAGGTCTTCTTCCGGAGATTTGGCGAGCAGACTGAAGTCTATAACTACGCAGTCCCTCCCGCCTTAGTATCACACGCAACGCTGTAACTTGAAGGTTCCCTCATCATCCCACCTTTATCGACCTCAAATATTTTTCAGTCTGCTCGCCAAAAAAAATGCGGATGGCAGAAGATCCAACCGCCGATGGGCATGAATTTGTCAAGCAGGTCATTGCCGCTATAATCAGGAGAAACATCCCCTCTCAACCAGGAGGCAAAAATGATTAAGTTCAAGCGCATCCTTTTTCCTACCGATTTTTCTCCGGCAGCGACTCACGCCCTTGACTATGCCATCTCTTTGGCTCTGGAGCACGAGGCTTCCATTTTCCTGGTGCACGTAATCGAGGAAATGGGCTTTAACTCACCTTTTACTCTGACCTCTTTCCCTGCAACAGTTGAATACCATCACGGAATGGAAGAAAGGGTGAAAGTAGAATTACAGAAGGTCATCTCTACTCAGCTGAAACGGCAAATCTGCGTGGAAGAGATTCTCGTCCGGGGCAAGCCATTCGTAGAAATCATTCGTGTGGCCAGGGACAAGAACGCGGATCTCATTGTAATTCCGACGCATTGCAAGCCAGGCCCCAAGCATACTCACTTAGGATCAACCTCAGAGCGAGTGGTTAGGCTAGCGCCCTGTGCGGTGTTGGTGATTCGCCATCCTGAGTTTGAATTCGTTACAACTTGATACGAGAGAGTCGAGCAACGGTCATTGGATACTAAGGGGGTGTCTATGAGAATTGCCAAACGTTTGAAAGACTACCTGGAGGTTAATAAGATCACTTACACGCATTGCACTCACCGTCTGGCCTACACAGCTCAGGAAGTGGCGGCCGCACAGCATGTTCCCGGTCGGGAGATGGTCAAGACGATCATTCTGAAAGCGGACGAGCAGTTTGTGATGGTTGTTTTGCCCGCCTTGTGGAAAATCGACATGAATGGCTTGAGGAACGAGCTCCCTTTCAGAAAAATAGAACTGGCGACCGAAAGAGAATTTGCCTGGCTGTTTCCAGACAGTGAGGTGGGTGCTATGGCTCCATTCGGGACCCTGTACGACCTGCCTGTATATGCCGACAAGACGCTTTCGACAAACGACGAGATTGTTTTCAATGCGGGCACCCATGTGGATACGATTCGAATGAAGTACAAGGACTTCGAAACCCTCGTTCAGCCTAAGATCATCGATGTGGCCACTTTGGCGATGAAGATCTAGAGAGGATGATGCTCTAGACCGCTTACTGCTCCACTCTGAGTGACAGCCATGCAAGTCCTCGCGGAGCCCAGTTTGAGGTGTGCCCGCTGGGAGAGGAGGTATTTTTCGTCACCCGCGTGAGTTGGTTGAGGAAAAAATCGGTCTGCCACAGAGTTTTAGGGCAGCTTTCGGGCAGCAGTCAAGGGACAAGAGAGAAAATCCTGTTTGCACCCATGTGGGGACCAATGGCGCAATAGCTCTTTCGGGTTAAACCAAAAATCGCGGAGGGTAACCATGTTAACTCACGAGGATCTAAGCAGTCTTGTCAGGCAGGAAACGGTTTCAGGCAGTCATGTGCTCAGTATCTATTTGGACGTTGATCAGTCCCGTATGGCCAATCTCAATCGTGAATTCGAAACCGCGCTCAGGGCAATGCTACGCTCCATTAAGTTGCAGATCATACGTGATCAAGAGCGTGAGGAATTTGTGACGAAGTCTGCAAGAATCCAGCACTATGTATCCGATTACAAGCCGGCAGGCCGAAGCCTGGTCCTTTTCTCTCATCACCTCGATCATTCCCTCTGGACCCGGGAGTTGAATGTCTCCATGGAGAATTTGGTCCGCTGGGATGAATCTCCCTACGTACGGCCGCTCCTGGAAGCTATGGAGCAACACAAACGGTTCGGCGTGGTCCTGGCAGACAGGACACAGGGCCGTATTCTGACTTTTTTCCTGGGCGAGCTCGAAACACACTTTGAGGCGCTTGCTTCCGCAAGGGTCAAACATTTCAGGGAAAGCGGTTCGGACCATATTCGTTCCCAGATGCATTTTCAGAGAAAGGCAGACTTGCACGTGTTTTGGCACTTGAAGCATGTTGCCGAGATGACCGATAGGCTGGAGGAATCTCACCCCTTTGATCGCCTGATTCTGGCAGGTCCTTCGGAGGTCACACATATTCTCTATCGACTATTATCAAAGCGGCTGCAAGCGCGAGTTGCGGCCTCGATTCCGCTGCCGATTAGCTCAAATGTGCAGCAGGTGCTTGAGGCAGCTCGAAAGGTTGAGCAAGAGCACGAACGGCTGCAGGAGTTGGAAGAAGTGGATCATCTGCTGGTTTCGTCGGCTAAGCAGAAGGGAACCGTCACAGGCCTGAAACCCACACTGGAAGCTTTATACGAGGGCAGAGTGTGGAAGTTGATTTACAGCGATAAGTTTCTTCCTCATGGGCGTCAATGCTCCACCTGCAAGAAGTTATATGTTGATGAAAAGGTATTCTGTGCAGACTGTTACGCTTTTCTGCAACCGCTCGATGACCTGGTTGAGCATGCTCTTGAAAGGGTCATCAAGTCGGGTGGTCAGACTGAGCAGGTTCAGGGTGAAGCCTCTCGGCGCCTTGCTGCAGCAGGCGGGATTGGTGCAATATTAAGATTTTGAATTTCCTGAAAATAAAATCTTGTAGTCTTGTATCAGAGTTGCTTTTCTGACTCTGCGCTTTTCCGTGATTCCACGATGAAAGCCGCAGACCGCAAAGGCGGGTCTACGCTATATTTTCATCCCTGGGTGTGATCCGAAGGATCATGAGTGCACTCCTGTGAGAATGACGTTCCCCCTCCTTGCACAAGGAGGGGGTCAGGGGGAGGTTTGCGAACTTCCAAGCACCACCCCCCTGAAGTCCCCTCTTGTCTAAGGGGAGACGATTATTTTCATCCGTCGTGGCGCCGCACAGCGGCATGAGAGGCTCTCCTGAAGAAT
>JBGOVH010000594.1:0-2625 GCA_041478005.1 Terriglobia bacterium
AATGCGCATCCCGACCGAATGCCGCGCCGCCTTCGACGCCAGCAGCTTATCGGCAATGCGTTAGCCAGACTCTATGTGGTCACCGAAGTCACACTTCTTTGCACCGGGGGCGTTTTAGTGCTGTTTAGGGGTGGGGTGGAAACCCCGCCAAGGATCAACTTGATTTTGTGTCATCGATTGTGACATAACCCCCCTTTGAACGCCGAATGTAATAGAGTTCTATGAAGTGTCATGTGGGGAAGGAAAAATGCTTAAACCCTTGTCACGTTCGACATGGCGTCCCACCTCGCCGGCTGACGCAGGGTGGAGGCTCTCAAGCCTTCACCCTCTCCTCAGCTGAGGAGGCGAGCTTTCCACCAGGTTATTTCCAAACAACGCCTAAGGATCAATGAGCCGAATATGAGTTCGAGTTTCGGTCGATTCCAAAGAACTTATTTCAAGGCTTTATGTCTTTTCGCCTTCGCTGTTCAGCTGCCGATCAGGGCCGCCCAGCGCCAAGATCCAATTGAGTCGGGGGCGGCCGGCAAGTTGTCGGAGCAGCAAATCGTCGAGAACTTAGAGCGCTTGGGAGCTCATGTGTTCAGGCAATCAGGGCAGGTTGTAGAAGTGAACCTGGACCGCACAAAAGTAGCGGACGCTGATTTGCGGTTTGTCGCCGAGCTTCCGGAGGTCACGGATCTCTCCCTGGAACAAACGCAGGTGGGCGATGCCGGAATAATTCACCTTGGAGCGTTAAGAAAACTCGAATGGCTGAATCTGTATCAGACCCAGGTAGGCGATAGCGGATTGGAGTATTTGAAGGGGCTAAAGAGTCTGCAACACTTGCCGATAGGCCAAACTCAAGTGACGGACGCGGGGCTGATTCATCTCGGAAGCATGACCCAGCTGTTATACCTCGGGTTGCGCGGGGACAACATTACTGATGCTGGTTTGAGACATTTGCGGAAGTTGACCAATCTGAGTGGCCTTCACCTCGGCAACACAAAGGTCACTGACGAGGGGCTACGACATCTCGAGCATTTGACGAAACTAAAGAAGCTCTGGCTTCACAATACGGCAGTTTCCGACAAGGGAGTTGCTTCGCTTGCAAACCTGAAAGCCCTTGAGCAGCTTGAAATCTACGACACAATGATCTCAGACGAAGGCGTCAAACAGCTTCAAGCAATCCTGCCGAAATGCCGCATCATTTACCATGAGGAATGATAGAAGACACGGCTCTTGCATGTCTGCTCGGGGCTTACGTGTTAAGTTAAGACACCGAAAGAATGGCCAAAGAACGGGCAGAGAAGAGGCTGAGTAGAGGATTCTCTCGCCAAGGCGCAAAGGACGCCAAGAATGGCCAAGTTCGACGAGGGATTCCAGCCGATATACCGGACGAAGATAAGGTAATTCTGGATTTGGTGTTGATCGAGACGGTCAACAACATGCACAAGAAGCAAGAAACTAAGGAGTCCCTAAGGAGATAACCCGATGCCTGTTGGCTATCACGGGACTTTACTCTGGGTTGACCTCTCATCGCACACCTCACGGCTCGAACAGCGGTCCGAAGAGTTTTTCCGACAATACGTCGGCGGAGGCCTCCTTGCCACTCGACTGTTGTTGGAACATACGCCTCCGTTGATTGACCCGCTGAGTCCCGAAAACCTGTTGATCTTTTCTTCCTCCGTTCTGGCAGGACATGAGGGGGCGGGTCTCCCGCGCTTTACGGTGGCGGCCAAGAGCCCTCTCACGGCTGGGATTGGCGAAACCCGCTGTGAAGGGCCATGGGGTGTGGCACTGAAGGCCAGCGGAGCAGACGTGATTGTGTTTACAGGCGCATCAAAAGAGCCAGTCAGTGTCTTGATAGATGGGGGTCGAGCGGTCTTCTTTCCCGCAGCGGAACTATGGGGGTTGACTGTTGGAGAAACCGCTGATCGTCTGGAACAACAATTCGGACGCGACGTTCATACTGCGGCTATCGGTCCGGCTGGTGAGCGACGGGTGAGGTTTGCCTCCATTGTTTCCGATCGCACGTACCAGGCAGCTCGCATGGGAATGGGTGCTGTGATGGGATCGAAGAATCTCAAGGCACTTGTCTTGAGCTCCGGGCAGCGACCGCCGCTTGCCAATCCCAATGCAGTGCAGGCTCTCACCAAATCTTTCGAACAACGCATTGCAGGAAACAGCCTGAGCCGATGGCAGAAGGAACCCCCAGGTTTCTCCTGCTGGCTTTACCTCCATGGATTAGACGCGGCTTTATGCGTCAACAATTACTCCCGTTCTACCCTGGAGGGCATCGAACATTTCAAAGAGGAGGAGTTTCTCAAGCGTTTTCAAGGGCAAGGTTCCTGCCCGGGATGTCCTAACGACTGCATCAAATTCATCCACCCCACCCGGCAAGAATTCGCCGGGATTGGACTCGATCCGCGAGCCAGCGGGATTCACCAGGAAGTCACCGGCACGCTGGGCCCGAATATTGGGGTAACCGATCTGGATTGGATTCTGGGTGCGAACAACTTCTGCAATCAATTGGGATTAGACCCAACCTCGCTCGGCTTTACCATTTCCTTTGCAATGGAGTTATGCGAACGCGGGATCCTTGATTCAAAGGAAACGAGACAACTTCGATTTGGACAGGCGGAGTCT
>JBGOVH010000560.1:0-2823 GCA_041478005.1 Terriglobia bacterium
CTTTATTCGAAGCTACGCCAATGGTTTTGTTTGACGTGTTCCGTCGTTTTCAATTTCGGATATCTATTCTTGGGGGGAGCCGAAAAGGGGTTCTGGAATTGGAGCCTCATAGCCCGGTTTTATGTTTCATGCCCTCATCAATCTCAATTGGAAACTGAGAGGCAAAGCCCGTCGTGCTGAGTATAGACAGGGGCGCAAACGACCGCTGAGAACCGGGGATCCACGACAACTTGGCGGCTCACGACGACAAAGACCCGCGACCTTTTAGGATCTCTCGAAGAGGGGTGAGTGACTCGATACATCGCACCGCGCTTCAAGGGATCACCTGGAACGACAAGACCTCTTCGGCTTCACGATTCAAACGATCCGCCTCGCGATTGATGATCTCCATATCCCTGGCATCCTGCACATCCCGTTCGATATGGGCGATAAAGGCGCGAGCGGCCGCTTCAATGAAGGCCGAGCGATTATAGTCAAAAGGGCCGGCGTGCTGATCAATGGAAGCCAAGAGATTTTCGGGAAGGGTAATCGATGTTTTGATTCGCATGCTATTAATATGCTCTCTCTGAGAAGACAAATCAACCTCACTTAGAGGTATAAACATCCGACCAGACATCTATGTGGTTAATTCAAAAGAACCCAACCGAAACCCGGATCCCTAATGAACCGTCGGAGAATTGTTTTCAAGAAGCTTTTCGGATTGATTTGTAATAAGAGAGGCTGCGGTGACTTTGTCGTCACCTCCCAGGTCCATGAGTCTGACCCCTTGAGTGCTTCTGCCCGCCGCTCGGATAGCGGACGCATCGAGGCGGATGACTTTGCCTTGGGCCGTGATGAGGATGATTTCTGAATCTTTAACCACCTTCATGATGGCTACGACCTTGCCATTCTTCTCGGTAGTCTTGACGTTGATCACTCCTTTACCGCCGCGAGCCTGAGCTCGGTATTCCTTCACCAACGTTCGCTTTCCGTAGCCGTTTTCCGTCACAGAGAGTATGAGTCCATCATCACTGCTCACGGTCATCCCGACCAAATAGTCCCCGTCGTCAAGCTCAATCCCTTTGACTCCTCGGGCCTGCCGACCTGTGTCGCGCACATCTTCCTCGTGAAAACGAATGCATTTGCCTTCGTGGGTCCCCAGGAAAATCTGATTCTTGCCGGTGGTCAGTTCCACAGCAATCAGTTCATCGCCTTCATCCACGGATATCGCGATAATACCGCGAGCCATCGGGTTGTTGAAGGCATCCAGGCGGGTTTTCTTGACCACGCCCTGGCGGGTTGCAAACATGATGAATTGGTCTTCAGTAAACTCTGTAATCGGCAAGACAGCTGTCATTTTTTCATCCGGGGCAAGATTCACCAAATTAATGATTGCTTTACCCTTGCCACTAGCTCCTACATCTGGAATTTCATAGACCTTTAGCCAATGGACTTTGCCCTGGTTGGTGAAGATAAGCAGATAACTATGGGTGGAAGCCACAAAAAGATATTCTACGAAATCCTCTTCCCGGGTACGCATGCCAATACGTCCTTTTCCACCCCGGTGTTGCATTCTGTACTCACTGACTGGCGTACGCTTTAAGTACCCGCTATGCGTGACGGTAACGGCCACGTCTTCGACCGTAATCAAGTCTTCAAGCTTGATCTCAGCATGTTCATCGACAATTTCTGTGCGGCGCTCGTCTCCGTACTGTTTTTGGATCTCCTTGATTTCCTTAACAATCAGCGCGCGCAATATTTTGTCGTTGGCCAGGATCTCTTTTAATTCGGCAATACGCTTCTGAAGGTTTTCGTATTCCTCAATGATTTTTTCTCGCTCCATGCTGGTGAGTCGCTGCAGCTGCATGTCGAGAATAGCCTGCGCCTGAATCTGGGAAAATTCAAATTCCCGCATCAACCCTTCACGCGCTTCTTGGGGCGATTTTGACCCGCGGATCAGTTTGATGACGGCATCGATTCGATCCAGCGCCTTTCGGAGCCCTTCCAGAATATGGGCGCGCTCTTCGGATTTTCTGAGCTCGAACCTCGTTCGTCGCGTAACAACTTCGATCCGGTGTTCAACAAAGTACCTGATTACTTCCACCAGGTTCAATACGCGTGGCTGCCCGTTGACAATGGCCAGCATAATGACCCCAAAACTGGTTTGCATCGTGGTCTGCTTGTAGAGGTTATTTAGAATGACCTCAGGCTGCTCCCCTTTGCGAAGCTCGATCACAATGCGCATCCCTTCACGATCACTTTCATCTCGAAGGTCAGAAATGCCCTCGATTTTCTTTTCCTGGACCAGTTCTGCAATCCTTTCGATGAGCTTGGCCTTGTTGACCTGATATGGGATTTCTGTGACGACGATCATTTCGCGGTCCCCTCGCGCCTGCTTTTCTATAGCGGCACGTGCCCTCATCACAATGGAACCGCGTCCGGTAGCGTAAGCCTGCTGAATTCCGCTGCGACCGTAAATGAATCCGCCCGTTGGGAAATCCGGGCCTGTTACCAGCTTGGTTAGTTCTTCTATTGTCGCGTCTGGTTTGGTGATAAAGTGAATCACCGCGTTGATGACCTCCGTCAGATTATGCGGAGGGATGTTTGTGGCCATGCCCACGGCGATCCCGGTAGATCCATTGACCAGAAGGTTCGGAATTTGGGCTGGCAAGTAAAGGGGTTCCAGCTGGCTCTCGTCGTAGTTGGGGACAAAATCGACGGTCTCTTTTTCAATATCGGCCAGGATTTCCTCGGTGGCTTTCAGATTGGCCTTGGCTACGATCACGGCGAGGACCTTTCCCTGATCATCGACGACCGGCAGGGCCATGGGAAGCACCGCTTTGC
>JBGOVH010000603.1:0-2562 GCA_041478005.1 Terriglobia bacterium
CTGTTTGACCAGCTTCTCGACCTCTACCTGATTGCCCAATTTGAAATAGACCTTATGCGTGGAAGCGCTACCCTTCTGTAACAGTCGGGTTTGGCTCAAGTAGGCCATCGGAATATAGATCCGCGCACCAAAGATGCCGGAAGCCGCGCTTTCTCCGGGCGCCTTCTTGAGGCGGCCCGCAATCCGGTACGTGAAGGCTCCGATTTTGATTTCATCACCGACATGCACGTCAAACTGCAACATCAGCGCATCTTCAACCAGGGCCAGCGGGCCTGTCTTGTAAGTTGAATCTGCAGTCGCAGGCTCGGTCTCCATCTCTCCGTAAAAGGGGAAGCGTCCTTCTTGAGCCCGAATTTGGGCGAGCCGGGTGCCATTGTTCTTAGGGAAAAGAACCATGGAAGAGAAATCGATTTCATGAGATTGCTCTCCCGCAATGCGTCGCATTAGCTCTTCTGCTTCAGGGCTGAATGGCTGGCGGCCTCGAATGACAAGGTCGGCGCCCAACAAGGTTTTGGCTTGATAATCCAGGCCAAGCTTCAGATTGACGCCGAAGGAGCTGATAGCCATCAAGGCGGCAATCCCCATAATGATGGAGGAAATAAAGAGCAGCAGCCGTTTTCGGCTGGAGCGACTGTCTCTCCAGGCCATTTTCCAGGCCCAGGAAGTGAAGAAGGGGAGCATGAATTCTATTGGTGTTAGTCTTGAGAGTCCCCCAGCATTGTTGATATCGCTCTCTTCAGTTCTGGGACATCACGCCGAATGATATCCCAAATTCGTTCGATATCGATTCCGAGGTAATTGTGGACAAGAATATTTTCATAGTGGGACAGCTTCACGAAGCACGCGATCTCGAATTTCGGGATTAAGGGCCTTTTCAGAAATGATTTCAACGCGATGGGAGAGCAGGTCTTCCAAATCCAGAATGAGGCCTGCCGGGAACCAGGAACTTGTGGAGGGACCAGCATCGATTAGAAGATCAATGTCACTTTCTGGCCCCGCTTCACCCCTGGCTACAGAACCAAAAACACGGATGTTATGTGCTCCATGTTTAGCTGCAAGACGATGGATTTCATCCCGCTTTTCACGCAGGAGCTGTTGAATAGTCATGGCTTATTATCTTCAAACTTAACTAAGTTTGAAACAGATTTGTCGCAATGACTTCTTATTCCAGTTCCGGGTGATACTAACGACACGTTCTCGCTTTGGTAGCCACGATCATCGCGTTTCTCGCGATGGTCGTGGCGGTTCGTCTCTTTAGGAAAAGCCCACGGGCAATTCAGAAAGCAAATTGACCGTGGCTACCAAATACATCGTGGTCGATAGTCTCATTTTGAAAGCAATTTGGAATTATACGGAGACTTTCGTTGGCTCATCCGAAACTACCGCCCCACCCTTTAGGCGAATAATGCGCTGGGTGCGGTTGGCCAGCTCAACATCGTGAGTGACTACCACGAGGGTCGTGCCGTATGCCTGGTTCAATTCAAAAAGGAGGTGGATGATCCTTTCACTGGTTTCGGCATCGAGATTCCCGGTGGGTTCATCCGCGAACAGAATCTTGGGCTGATTGATGAAAGCTCGGGCCAGGGCTACGCGTTGTTGTTCGCCTCCCGAAAGCTGTGCAGGATAGTGGTGGAGACGGTCTGCGAGCCCAACTTGATTGAGGAGATCTACCGCATGGCCTTTGACCTGTTTTTCTCCACGCAACTCAACCGGGACCATCACGTTCTCCAGCGCAGTCAGCGTGGAAATGAGCTGAAAGGTCTGGAAAACAAAACCAACATACTGATTGCGAACCTCGGCCAAATGATCCTCACCTAGGGGATTCAACTCGATTCCGTTGAGGCACACGGACCCGGAACTGGGCCGATCCAATCCAGCGCACAAGCCTAACAAGGTGGTCTTGCCGCTGCCGGACGGACCCACAATTGCGCACGTCGACCCTTCATCGAGCGCAAATGAAATATTCCTCACGACGGTGAGGGTTCGTTCTCCGCTCTTGTAGGTTTTGGTTAATTGTTTGACACTAAGCAATGTGGATGAGTTGTTATAGGCAGTCATCAAACGCCATTGATGGGTGCGTTATGCGGCGCTAACGCACCCCGAGTATGTTACGCGGCGCAACGCACCTGTTCAAATGGACATTGTGACATAAGTTTGGTTTGACTCTAAGAATTAAGGGATGCGGTGAGTAATGGGTTTAGTTTCAGAGGGAATCTTTGGTAGCCACGACAAACGCGCTGGTTGCGTTTGTCGTGGACAGGAGTACCGGCACGGGAAAGCCCACGATCAATGCAGAAAGCGCATTCATCGTGGCTACGAATGCCCCGCCATTCCCCCAGTAACTGACGCATCACTGCGGTGATCATGCGAAAATTTTCTTTTATTACGGTCTTACAGGTCCTGAGAGTCCCCCTGTATTTATGCTTACTCAATATCTCGATTTTGGGCTTTTCCCCTGAAACTTCTCACAAAACTGCTCCAGTCGCCGCCAATTCTTCCCCGCACAAGGTTATCCTCTGCCTCGGTGACAGCCTGACAGCGGGATACGGGCTCGACAAAGCC
>JBGOVH010000168.1:0-5948 GCA_041478005.1 Terriglobia bacterium
ATCCCCTCCTTAGCTGAGGAGGGGAGCTTTCCCACCAGGTTATTTCCGGACAAGGCCTAAGCTCGCAACAACAACATAGGGAGGTGTTATGGACCAAAGCTCCAGTTCGACCCCGCTACTCCAAGGACGGCTGATATCGCTAGATTTCTTTCGCGGCTTTACCATGTTCATGCTCATTGGCGAAGCAACGCACTTGTACTCCATACTTGGCAGCCCAACCCTTGAGGGCACGTGGATCGGCTGGATCGGCACACAAGTTGAGCACCATCCTTGGAACGGCCTGCGCTTCTGGGACCTGATCCAACCCTTCTTCATGTTCATCGTGGGTGTGGCAATGCCCTTCTCCTTTGGCTTGCGCTGGGACCGGGGAGAGAGCTGGCAAAAGAGCTTTCTGCATGCATTGCGCAGATCGGCACTGCTATTGCTGTTTGGTTGGGGCCTCTACTGCATTGGGCCGGGCAGGATCACTTTCGAGTTGTGGAATGTCCTGGCTCAGCTCTCTTTCACCTACCTGTTGGCTTTTCTGATGATGAGAAAACAGGCGCGCACGCAGATTGTGTTCAGCTTTCTGCTGCTGGCAATTACGGAGCTGTTGTATCGCTTCTGGCCCGTGGCCGGATTCAACCAGCCTTTCACGCCGGACAGGGGCTTCGGTGCCTGGATGGACCTGCAGCTCATGGGCAAACTCTCGGAAGGGCACTGGGTCGCCTTCAACGCTGTTCCAACCACAGCCCACACGATGTGGGGCGTACTGGCCGGCCAACTCCTGAAAAGCAGTCGCGCACCTCTCCAGAGAATAAAGATACTGGCGGGCGCAGGTTTGATCGGCATCGTCGCCGGCTATGCTCTGAATCCCTGGACACCGATCATCAAACGAATCTGCACCAGTTCGTTTGTCATAGTGTCCGGTGGCTGGTGCTTGCTGGCACTCGCGTTCTCTTATTGGCTGATTGACGTTAAAGGGGTGAGGAAGTGGACCCATTTCTTTAACATCGTGGGCATGAATTCCCTTTTCATCTACATGTTCACCAACACGGGCGGGTCGGAGTGGTTTCACAAGATTGCTCGGCCGTTTGTCGCAGGCTTATTCGCTTGGGCCGGAGATCTCAACGCCAGGATTGTCACCAGCCTCGTAGTCTGGGCAATGCTGTGGTACCTATGCTATTGGCTCTACAAGAAAAAAATCTTTATCAAGATGTAACGCCGCATCAATTGGTCCACCCGTTGTTGCGGCTTGAATAACCCTGCGCGCAACGGCCCAACGGTCACGTTCAGCCGCTTTGCCAGAGGGGAGAATAAGTCGCCTGCAAAGTGTTAGACGGCCCACTGAAGCGGCCGGTCAATGGGGCGACGAGCTCGCCCCGCCAGCGCCGCTCTGCCTGTCGTCGAAGCGCGGGGGATCACGCTGGAGGTCAGATGAATATTTGGCGGCTAGCTAGCTAAGCTGGAATCGTTTCTCTCGCGAAACGTCGAACAGGCCCGTTCTTTACCACCAAGTTCACAGGACGCGGACTGGGCCTCTCGGCCGTTTTCAGGAATCATTCGTATCGGAGGGCGTCCACAGGGTTCAAGCGGGCGGCTTTGACGGCGGGCCAGAGGCCTGAAAGCAGGCCAATAACTGTGAGAGTGCCAAAAGAGATGAGGAATGATTGCGAGTTCACCAGCAAATAGATATCTCCCTGTTTGCTTTTATCCTCAAAAAGTTCGCTCAAGAATGGAATCGCTCCAACCCATTGGGCTATAAGAATTGCCAGAAAATAACCCACAACTCCTCCGATCAAGCTCATAGCGATTGCTTCACCCAGGAATTGAAGCTTAATGTGCCACTTGCGAGCTCCCAGGGCTTTCAGCAACCCGATCTCACGGGTGCGCTCCTGAACGCAAAAAAGCATAATGTTCATGATCCCGACTCCCGCGATGGCCAGCGTGAAAAAGCCCACCACCCCTAACAGTCCTTTGGTGGCCACACTGAGCCCGCTGATGATTCCCAGGACCATGCTGAAGCGCTGTACGAATAGCGCCTTATTGTCAGCCGGATTGAACTTGTGCACCTCTCCCAGAATCGTGAGCACCTGCTTGACGGCTTTCTCCTCCATTGGACCACTTACGGGCTGAAACACCAGGACACTGTTGTAGCGAATGTCAGAGATGGTTCCCATGACATTGATCGGGATCATGCCGCACAAATCATCTTGAGTAAAATAATTGGAAATCGCGATTTTCTTCTTGAGGACACCGATGACCGCAAAACGGACTCCATTGATGAAGACATCCTGACCCAAAGCAGGAGATCGGCTGAACAGCTTCTGTTTGAGGTCATAGCCCAGTACCACGACCCGCCTCATGTTGGCCAGGTCGTCCGGACTCAAGAATCGGCCCTCACTCAGGAACATCCCTCGGATAGCGCCATACTGATCATTGACAGCTCTCACTCCGGCGCTGGCCATTCGATCTCCCCAGCGAAATTGCATGTGCCTGAACACTTCAGGACTGGCTCGCTTCACCAAGGTGGCGCGCTGTCGAATGCGTTCCACGTCTGAAGGAGTGGTACGGATCACTCTCCCCGCCTTGCCGCCGCCGGCTTGCAGAGAAGTCTGGCCGTTCCACAACACGACGACATTATCTCCGAAATAACTCAACCCCAAATTCATGGCCCGCTCAAACCCGTCTCCATAAGCAATCAAGAGAATGAAGGAGGCAATTCCCCAGGTGATTCCCAGAATCGTCATCATGGAACGCCGGCGATAGGCAACCAGATTGGCCAACGCCTTTTTGAATATTTCGCCTATCATTATTCATACCTCAAGGCATCAATCGGATCCGTAACCGAGGCCATGAAGGCAGGATAAATACTGGAAAGAACTCCTACCACGGTGAGAAATCCGAAGGCCATAAGCCCCACTTTGGGAGTGACAATCATCCCGGCAAAAAAATCCAGGGGAGGCAGAAGATTGATCAGCCAGCACAGCCCCCAACCCAGGCTCATGCCGAGCAAACCCGCCACAAAGGTAAGTGCCATGGACTCAGCAAAGAATTGGAGCAGAATCGCCCGGCTGGTGGCCCCAATGGCCTTGCGCACACCAATTTCACGAGTTCGCTCGGTGACGGAAAGAAGCATGATATTCATCACTCCAATCCCGCCGAGAATTAGGGTCACCACGGCCACTGCCCCCATGAACACTTGCATTCCTGCGAAGAGCTTATGAATGAGCTTCGACTGGGTGATGGTATTCCATATGGGAAGGGCATCCTTGTCCAGCGGATCAAACGATTTCTCCTTGCTGAGGACTTGCCTCACCTGGAGTTCGGCGGCTTCGCCCAATTGCTCGTTTCGTGGCTGGAGGATCATATTGGAGAGCTGAAATTTTCCGGCTGGTGCATCCGGCAGAGGGAAGTCCTTGGCCAGAGTGTAAAACGGGATAAAGATCTGCATGCTGTCCGGACCGCTGTAATTGTTGTTCTGGTCCTTATGAATCAGTTCTCCGATGACCAGGTAGGGATAACCGCCGATTATGACAGTTTGCCCTGTGGCTTGGGCTTTACCAAACACTTGCGATTTGACTTCGTCGCCCAGAATGCACACTCGTTGAGCACCGCTGTTGTCACCCTCGTGAATGACTCTTCCGCCCTTACGAACTTCAATCGTGCGCATTTCCATGTAATCGGGAAAGACTCCATGGACATCAAAAGTGCCGTTGTTCAGGCTGGAACGCACGGGCAGCGATCGCACAATTTCAGGGCTGAGTCGCTGTAGATAAGTAGCCCGATCTCTGAGCAGGAAGTAGTCGTCGAGAGTGAGAAAGATGTTCCGGCCTGCCCGCGTTCCCTGGGTCCCCTTGCTGGTAATTCCTCCCCAGACAATCATGATGTTCTTTCCGAGCAACTTCATCTTATCTCGATGAGCTACCCACATTCCTTCTCCGCCTGCGGTCATCAGGATCAGGCAGATCAATCCCCAGGAGATGCCAAACATGGTTAATAAGCTGCGCGTTCGGTTCGCCTTAAGAGTGATCCAGGTTTGTTTGATAAGTTCCATGGGGTTATTCAGGTCAAACGAAATCCAAGTCGAGCCATGACTGAGGATAGGAGATCGCGCCTTATGACTATGCGCCCAACGCATCTCAATCCTCTATCTTCAATCCTCTATCCTCGCCTTTGAGAGTCTACTGCAACACCACCTGCTCTCCCTTTTTCAACCCTTCCAGCACTTCTGCTCTCGATCCGTTGCCCAACCCAATCTTAACGGCGACCTGGCGTCGCCCGGTTCTGGAAGCAGGATCCGGAACTTCGACGGAGGTCTCTCGTTTTTCATTGTAGATGAGCGAGCTTTCCGGGATCAGTAACACATCCCGATGTTCTTCCAGAATAATTTCAGCATTGGTGCTCATGTTGACTTTCAAGAGCTCAATGTCATTCAAGATTGAGACTCGAACTTCAAAACGGGTGACGTTATCTTTCTCCACTCCCATGGGAGCAATCCTGAACACCTTGCCTTGAAAAGCTCGATTCTTATAGGCATCGACAGTAATTCGGACCGGCTGCCCGACTTTGACCACTCCGATATCCGTCTCGTCGACTCTCCCTTTGACGTAGACTTCCTGCACGTCGCCCAGCGTCATGATGAGAGTGGCATTGGAACCCAACTGCAAGATGGAAGAAACCGCGTCACCTACTTCCACCTCCCGGCTCAGAACAACACCACTAATGGGCGAACGGATGGAAGCGTACTTCAAATTCTCTTCTGCCCTTTCCAGTTGGGCCTGTGCCTGCATAATTTCCGCCTGAGCCGTTTGAATGGATTTCTTGTTTTGTTCGATCTCGGCTTCTTTCACAGTAACGGCTGCGGCCAGTGTCTTTTTGGTCAACTCTGTCGACTTGAGTTTCTGTTCGACGCTGTCCAATTCTGATTTGGGGATGAGACCTTGAGAAAAGAGCTCTTTACGGCGGGCGAATTCCGTGACCATGAAGTCATAGTCTTTGTTCTCAGCCTCCAGTTGAGCCTTATGCAGTCCTGCTTTAAGAGTTCTTCCTGCGGACTCAACCTCCTGTAATTTGCCTTCGGCGGCTGCCAGAAAAGCCCTGGCTTCTTTGAGTTGTGCATCCAAAGTTTCCTTATCCAGTTCGACCAGCAGTTGTCCTTCTTTGACCTTGTCTCCAGCGTTAACGGATAAGTATTTGATGAGTCCGCTGGCTTTGGACTTGATCTCTACCTTGGAAAGAGGTTCAACCTTGCCGATGGCTACGACCGATTTGGCAATCGAGCCTATTTCCACCTTAGCCAGCTTTTCTGGCGGAATGGTCTTGTCGACCGAAAACAGGGATGCAAACACCCAATATCCTCCCAGCAGGAGGATGAGCCCTACCGTGGACAGGAAAGTGATTGTAAAAATCCTTTTCTTTGCCAATTGACACCTCCAGGTATGAATCCAGCTCCTTTAGAACCGCAAGAGCATATACGCAACTGCGACCCCAAAAGTTTGAGAAATTATTGCTTGAATCTGTTTGCGGCTTTAGAAGTGGCGACCGAAGCGATTCTTACGGGAGTGATCCAGAAGCGCTACGCCGAGTTTCGGGAGTTTATAGACAAAGTGCTGAGCGACCTTCCGGAGGGGAAGGGAATCCATGTGATTCTGCATACCTACTGGAATCACAAGAAAAACGAGGTCTGGCTCATCGCCCATCCGGCCGCCTTTTTCAACTTCATGCCTACTTCCCGGTTGGCTCAATGATTCGAAGTCTGGTTTGGAGCTTTTTCCCACAAGGAGCTGCGCCACTCTTCGTTCGGCAATCAGCAGCAGATCCGCATCGAGAACTTCGTCGCAGGACGATTGCCACCGGAGCATTACAGCTGCTCGTAATGTGGGCGATTGTGAACTTGTCCGTGATCTTCAAGGGTTTCCAGGTGAGAGATGACCTCGGTTCTGCTGGGCATTTCTTTCACAATCTGC
>JBGOVH010000394.1:0-3903 GCA_041478005.1 Terriglobia bacterium
AGGGGTGTGTCGCCACTTTCTCAGCAGCCTCCTCGACACGGGGCAAGTAGATTTTGAAGGCCGTCCCTTTGCCAGGCTCGCTGTAGACCCAGATATTGCCGCCGCTCTGCTTGACAATTCCGTAGACAGTCGAGAGACCGAGCCCGGTCCCTTTCCCTTTTTGCTTGGTGGTAAAAAAAGGCTCGAAGATGTGGGACTGAGCTTCGATGTCCATGCCGCTCCCGGTGTCGCTCACCGCCAGCATCACACATGGGCCCGGTTGGACGGAGACGTGCTGGTGTACAAATTCCCTGTCCAAGACGACATTGGCAGTTTCGATGGTCAGCCTGCCGCCCCGAGGCATGGCATCACGAGCGTTGAGAGCCAGGTTCATGATGACCTGCTCGATTTGCCCCGGGTCGGCCTTTACGCTTCCCAAGGCTGGATCCAGAACCGCAACCAGTTCAATGTCTTCACCAATGAGCGGGCGGAGCATCTTGGTGCTGTCTGAGATTAAAGTATTGAGGTCAAGTACCTTGGGTTGAAGTATTTGCTTGCGGCTGAAGGCCAGGAGCTGTTGAGTCAAGGCAGCAGCCCGCTCCCCGGCTTTCTTAATCTCTTGGACCTTTGAGCGCAAGGGGTCGTCCTGGCTGAGTCTCACCAGTGTTAAATCCGCATAACCGACAACGGCCGTCAAGATGTTGTTGAAATCATGGGCCACCCCGCCTGCCAGTTTCCCGACTGCATCCATCTTCTGCAATTGGCGAAGCTCGTCTTCCAGCTTTTTACGTTCCGTGATATCGCGGGCGATGCCTTGCACGCCGACGGAGTTCCCTTTCTGGTAGATCAGCCGGGTGCTCACTTCAAGCATCACCCTGTGGCGGTCCTTGGCCACGATCTCCAATTGGTAGGCTGCCGCCCCCTCCCCGCCAGTTCTGCCTTCGATCATTTGACGGACCAGATCCCGGTGCTCCGGCGTCACTATTTGGCTAAGATTCATCTTGAGGACTTCCTCACGGCTGTATCCGGTGATTCGTTCGCCCATTCTATTTAACGAGGTTATATTCCCTGTCAGATCCATCGTGTAGATGATGTCGTTGGCATTCTCGAACAGTTCGCGATAGCGCTCTTCGCTCTGGCGCAGTGCCTCTTCTGCCCACTTGCGCTCGGTCATGTCTGTAATGGCCGTTCTGTGGAGGCGGGCACTCTGTTCGACATTCTGCACCGCGACGCTTAGCAATTGCACATCGAGCAAACCTCTGCCTTTCACCTCCAGACTCAGTTCCGTCACTATTTTTCCTTCAGCTTGCTTACATCGCTTTATATGATGCAGGAATTTTCCGGTATCACTTTTTACCACAAAACTGGTGAACGGCTTGCTTGTCAGTCGAGTCCGCTCTACCCCAAGCATTGCTGCGCCCGTCAGGTTAATCTCTTGAATCAAGCCCTGGTCATTGAGACTGGCATAGCCTACTGGAGCAAAGTCATAGAGGTCGGCATATCGGTTGCGGGATTCTTCCAACGCTTGATGGGTTTCCCGCAGTTCCCGGTTTTGCATCTCCAGTTGTATTTGGTGGACCTGAAGCTCATGCAAAAGGCTTTGCAACTCGTCCATGCTTTGTTCTGACTGGGAAACCGATGAATTCGAGACGGCGCTCCGTTTGGCTTGGAGTTCCTCAAAGGCCTTGATCAATTGGGCCTTGGTCATTTTTTCGTAGTTCATAATGATATCCTCCTGCTGCGTTGATCAGTACCTGACACGTAAATTCGAGCCCTATTTGATGATCGAAAGTAGAGAGTTATCGAGATTGAGCCTCAGAATCTTCTGGTTTCTTCACATTTCTTATCGGCGCTTGGAGCTGTACATCAAAAGCAAGAAGGATCATTTGTGTGGAGTTGTCGCCCCGATTGAGCCGGCGGGCATTGAGCACCATCGTCTTGGGCCCGATGCCTGGGAATTCGTGCTCAACCTTAAAGCCGAAGAAATGAGTATTTTGGGGGAGAATCTCCTCCAGCAGCAACCGCAGTGCGGGAATGTTCCACTGGCCGTCGCCCAGATCGTAAATGAGCCTGTCCTCCGTCTCCGCTGGCGTGACCTGGAAGGTCCGATAGAAAGACGGATTCGCCTTCTTCACTCGCAGGTCCGGATCGAGGACTATCAGGGGTTCTTGTACCGTCTCCACAATGGCTTCGGAGAAATTTCGGGATTCTTTGAGCTGCTCGCTATTGCGTTTGAGCTCGTCAATATCTAACAAGGACAGGATAGCGCCTTCGATCTTGTTCTCAGCGGTCTTGTAGGGCCTTATCCGCATGGAATACCAGCGCCCCTCCCGGTCTTGAACCTCTAGCTCTCTGGCGCTGAGGCTGCCGACCACTTCCAAAATCAATGGCTCCAAACAGGCAATATTGATGTTGATATCACCGATCGGTCGCCCAATATCAGTGGGGATCAGATTCAGCACTTTTTCCGCCTTGAGGGTGAAACGTCTAATGCGCATATCTTGTCCCAGCACGACGATGGGGATATTGGCGCTTTCGAGCAGATTATTTAGATCATTGTTGACCTGGGTCATTTCGAGATCGCGATTCTGCAGTTCCTCGTTCACCGTGGTCAGTTCTTCATTGGTGGATTGAAGCTCTTCTCTGGCAGTTTCCAGTTCTTCATTGGTGCTCTGCAACTCTTCGTTGCTCGACTCGATCTCCTCGTTGGCCGATCTAAGTTCTTCGTTTTGGGATTCCTGCTCCTCGATAATGGACTGCATATACTCCTTGTTGGCCGCCAGTTCTTGCATTAGTTGGGCAATCTGACGATCCTTAATGCTGCCCTTGGCCTTGCGCTGTGGTTCCACGTGGGAATCGGCCGTCCTTGATCGAGTCTTGGCTGCGGAGGTGACATCCTCAAACAGGACCAGATAGAAGCGCTCTCTTGAAGGAGGGCCTTCGATCGGAATCACCTCTACATTGAGGGTTCTGAAGTGATCATTATATTTAACCCGCAAGTCCGTTTTTTTGACAGGGCTATCCTGCTTTTTGGCCTTGTGGATCGCGGTGCGCAGTTCTAACAACAGGCCTTCGCGGGCCATTTTAAGGAGGTTGAGGTTCGCTGCTCCAGGCGCAGGCTCAAGATAAAAACCCGTATGCCCACGGAACTGCACTATGTCCAGATCATCATTTATCACCACACCGGCCGGGGCGTACCTGTTCAGGAGGATGCGGTCGGCTTCTTTCTGCAGATCCAATCCTGTAGAGGCGCCCTCCCCCGCGTCGCTCGCCCTTCGGCTAAATACCACTTTTTCTGTAGCATACTTCCTGACGGCAAAATCAAAGTGCTGCCGGGTTGCGATCGATTTTCTCGAATAGATCTTGTGCTCTCTGTCCAGTAGGGCAAACAGGTCTGAGGATTCACCAATGGTCTCTGAAGTCCCGAGCATCAGGAAGCCCGTTGGTTTGAGGGCGTAGTGGAAGATTGGGATCACCTTCTTCTGTAAAACCGGTCCCAGGTAAATCAGCAGATTGCGGCAACTGATCAGGTCGAGTCTGGAGAAAGGGGGGTCCCAAGTGACGTTTTGCTTGGCGAAGACACACATATCGCGGATCGTCTTGCTGATCTGGTAGCCGCCGCCATCTACCTTGACAAAGAAGCGTTGGAGCCGTTCCGGCGAAACATCGAGCGAAATGGTTTCCGGGTATATGCCGGCACGGGCTTTTTCGATAGCTCTCTCGCTTAGGTCGGTGGCGAAAATCTGGACCGGGACTTGGGTCGCCATATCGCCCAGAAACTCCAGGAGGCTGATTACAATCGAGTAGGGTTCCTCGCCGGAGGCACACCCCGGCACCCACACCCGGATGGGTGCACCAGTCACCCTATTCTTAATAATTTCGGGAAAGACTTTATGCATTAACACCTGAAAGGCATCAGGGTCG
>JBGOVH010000305.1:0-4499 GCA_041478005.1 Terriglobia bacterium
ATCTTCATCCTGATTTTCACGAGAAAGCTTCTCCAACTGTCGAGCTATCCTTTCGGCTTCCTGCTGAAGCCATTCCTGTTCGGATCCGGAACCGCCACCTTGGGAGGATCCCGGCCTCCCTCGCATTTGCCTTTTGCGCTCGTTGAGCTGCTGCTGGCGTTCTGCCAGCTCTTTTAATTTTCGAAGAGCCTCATCCAACTCCGCCCCAGTTTGCATGGAGTTGTGCTGTTGCTGGGTCTCGTATTGATTCTTCAATTTATCCAATTCCAGCTCGAAAAGATTTTCCAACTCCTGTGCCCCAATAGAACTGCCTTGGCCTCCACCGTTGTTTCCATACGCTACTTGGATTTCTTTGAAGTAGGCCTCTGCCCTCATAAGATGCTGCAATGCAGTTTGCTCAGGACTGACGGCCTCTTTGGGCTTTTCTTGGGACAACATCTGGTGGGCCGGAGTCATGGCCTCGATGGACTTGAGCAGGTTCTCGGAGAGTTTTTGGATCTCCTTGTCACGGCTCGTGAGTGCCCGGCGCTGGATACGGTCAGATAGAGTCTTGGTCTGTTGTTGCAACTTTTGCTGCAAGGAGGCAACTAGTTTCAGATTTTCGCTGTACTCAGACTTACCAAACGACTTTTGGTCCCGAATGAGTCTCCATGTCGCGGCCAGGATCTCTTTCTGCCGTGCCGAAAGGACAGAACCTGTATCAGCCGCCCCTCCTCCCATTCCCCCTGCAGTTTGTGCTTGTGAGTATTCTTTTCCGAACGTCCGAATCTCCAGAAAATAAATATCACTGGTGCTGGTGTTGCCTGCATCAGAAGCACGGGCAAAATAAGAAATGACATCGCCAGGCTCGAGGTTGAATTCTTCTAGAAAGAATGTATGTGTTCCAGATATCGATTTCGGTGCAGTGCCCGTTTTTTGTCTAAACAGGTCAACGACGTTTTCCTTGCTGCCATTCACGGTGTAGTGAAACTCCAGAGAATTCACTCCGAAGTCGTCATCAGCTTTGACTTCGGCCAGGACCTCTTCTAACTTGGTCACTTTCTTGTCACGACCCGGTTTCAGAATGGAAATCAAAGGCGGTTGATCATCCAGCGCCGTGATTGGGTATTCATGGGAACCCACTGCAGCATGCTTGGAAAAATCGGTCAATTCGACCTTGTAGGCCGAATCCTTCTCTACCTCAATCTGGCCGCGGAAACTCTTTTCCGTGATTTTTTCCATAGGCAGGGAAGTCCCATCTTCCAGCAAAATTCGGGCCGATGCTGCAGCTGCATTGGTTTCTGCCACCAATGCGACATGAGTGCCCTTAACCGCTGATATTTCGCCCCCATCTTCTTCGATTCGATCCGGCAAGCCCGTGTAGCGGGGAAATTGATAAGTCAGACTGATTTTTTCAACGCGTGCAACATCTGTGACCGCTAGAGTAAATTCAGGGGACTTGACGTTTCCTGCCTGGGTGTAATAGTGAATTCTCTCGTTGATATCCAGGAAAAGAAAGCCAAAAGCGTTTGAGCCTTTGCGGGAATCCATGCGATTTCTTTCCCAGGTTAAGCCACTTTCATGACGGGAATAGAGGAATACCTCGTCCGTATCGAATCCAATCAACTGAGCTGAGACCAACTGGTCCGATCCCTTTCGGACTTGGGCGTTCCCGGGGGATACGTCTATGCGATAGAAAGAAACAGCTTGTGGGCTCAGCCAATTCGCATAAATCTTCAGGGTGGCATACTGGAAAAAGTTCGGACCGAACAATTGTAGAAGGATAAAGAAACAAACCAGTCCGAAGGCAATGGTGCCGGAAAGAAAAGGTTCCTTGGGGTTGAAGAGGGTCCCGGGTTGTATGTTTTTACTGCGACTGAGGGCATCCCGGATCAAGAGAGAGAGGATGGGATTAGAGGAGGCCGACACCTGCTGCCGTCCTAATTCGACGGCACTCACTAGCCGGTCCTCGAGTTGCGGATACCGCTCTTCGATACAGCGGGCAATGCGAGCGTCTTCAACCCGATGCACTAAAGGACGAGCCAGGAACCAGCCCAACAAAGCCAGGATCCCGACGCAGGAGAAGATTCGGGCCAAAGAAACCAACCAGTCGGCATAGTTCCAATGATCCACGAGGAGGATAGCCGCTACGACAATGGCCAAGCTGAATGCCAAAGTTAAGGCAAGGCCTTTGGCGAAAACGATCCATTGCAGGCGCCGCCGTACCCGGTTGATCTTATCTTGAAGTTGATGCAATTCCTGGGTCATTGGGGATCGCTAAATCTCTGGAACCTTCTTATAGTAACGGTTCGAGACATAACTCTCAACAGCCAAAAGAATCAGCGCCAGAATCAGCAAGTACCACCAGATTTTTTGCCTGCTTTCCAAAGACTGTTTCTGGTCTGCTGAAGGTTTGGATTGGTCTTTGGAGCTGGGATCGGGGATTCTCTTGAAAGAAGCAATCATTCTCTGTACATCAGTTTTGCGCAGATCCGACTCCAAAGGCGATACATTGACAGCCAGCGGATTGTCGAGATTGTGGACCCTCGTCTGATAGATTCCTGGTTCTTCCAATGTAAAGAAAGGTGCTTTCAAAAGGTCCCCGTCGTTCAATTCAGTCTTCTCTCCAGAGGGTTTCAATACTTTCCAGGACTGGCGAAAGGAGCTTGAAGCAGAAGGGATTTTATTAAGTGCCTTACGCAGCATTGGATTTAGCTTGTCGAAAGGAATGACTTCTCCGACGGTAAAAGAATTCTGCCCGGACTGGTAGTTTATGCTGTATTGAACCAATTGCTGAACGAAGGGCAAGAATACCGATTTCAGTGGAAGGTCGTTCCAATCCATGTTCAAGGAGGAAGCAAACAAGAGGCTTCGTCCTTTTCCGATCGTTTTTTCCAGTAATAAAGGATTGCCATCTTCGAGTTTCAGCAAGACGTGTGCATCATCCAGAGGCTTGGCTTGGAAATATCCAGAAAATGGGGTTGTCATAAAATACGAATAGTGCACGGGCTGAAACCCCTGAAAGATCGGATGTTGTTTCTGGATTTCACCAATATAAGACACTTTGTTTCCGCCCGAAATGTCTTTAGCCGTCAGTTTTGCTGGAAGCAGTTTCTCCAAACGTAGATTCCATTCGTTTGGATTCACCCGATTCCCAGGGGCTGTCACGAGTCCCCCACCGAGTGAGACAAATTCCTCAAGGAGAGTGGCAAGCTTAGCGGGAACGGTCTCGATGTTATTCAGCACGACGCCGGCAAAACGTGAGCTGTCAAAGGTGCTCATCGGGCTCAGGTCCTGGACTTCGACCAGGAATGGCGAGTCCTTGCTGGCTGACAGGGCCTTGGACAAGTAAAAATTGTCGCGGCTGCTCTTTCCGCCCAGTAACAGGAGTCTGGCTTTTCTCTGGCTGTTTAAGGTGAAGTAATAGACATTGTCGGCGGGCAAAGGGTCTGTAAATTCCAGTTTGATTTTCCCTGCCGATGTTCCCGGCGGGACACTGAAGTTTTCAAACTCAACCAGCTTGAAATCATTAGTGTCAAGGGAAAGAGTCTTTTCCTGAAGTTTCTTCCCGTTTAGTTCAAGGACCAATGTGGCTGTTGCTGGGGCTTTCAGCCCAAAAGACGAGACTTTCGTTAATACTTTGGCGGCCTGAGTTTCCTCCGACATGAACTGGTTGATCTGAGCTTGGCTGACCGCTGCATTGCCACTTTCCGAGTCAGATACGTCGTCAATTTGAATCTTGATGTTCTCACCGATGGCGGGTTCCTCATTGCCCAGGGACCACCCGCTTGCCTGGAAATCGCTGATCCAATGAATTTCTCGATCTTGGTTAGGAACGGAAGACAACAGTTCGTTGGCCAGTTTCAACGCAGAAGCATATTCTGTTTTTCGATATCCAGGCTGGAGCTGTCGAAGCAAGGCTCGCAAAGTGTCGTGTTCTGTCTGGGGCGCATTTAGAACTTCAGTCGTATCCGAGAAAAGAACAATTTGAACTGTGTCTCGGTCCGAACAATTGTTAACAATATCCAGCGCTCTAGTTCTGGCCTTCTCAAAGCGGTTGCCAAAGCGCATGCTAAAGGAATTGTCTAACAAGAGTACCATCGACTTGTCCTGAAGATGCTTGAGTGGGACCTCTGCCTTCGAGGTAAAGAACGGGCGTGAAAACGACAGAGCCAGAAGAAACAAGGCAGTGATTCTCAAGGCCAAAAGCAATGGGTGTCGCAAAGACTGGCGCCGCAAGGATTTCTTAGGGATCCGAGTAATGAACATGAGCGAACTGAAAGGAATCTTCTTCGACTCTTCCTTCCGAATGAGATGGACCAGGATGGGGCCGATGATCGCCAGACTGCCGAGGAGAAATAATGGATTCAGAAATTGCATATAAGACACAGAAAGCAATGAAACGCAGATGCACGCAGACCCACGCAGATGAATTCTTTTGGGACGCGTTTACTTGATTTTCGAAAAACCATCCATAGGGTTACTTCCTGTCGTAGGGCTATTCTCAAATCGATTTCAAT
>JBGOVH010000602.1:0-2565 GCA_041478005.1 Terriglobia bacterium
AAGAGCATGCGCATGGCGGGATCCAGCGTCACAGCCAGGATTGCGGCGATAGACATGGCGAAGTTCTTGGTGAAAGCTAAAGGCCGGAAAAGTCTGCCTTCCTGATCGATTAAGGTGAATATTGGAAGAAATGCGACAGCAATGACCAGCAGCGAAAAGAAGACCGACGGCCCGACTTCTTGCAACGCCTGGAGGCGCACGAAGTGAAAGTCTCCAACTCGCCCCCCTTCGATCCAAAGCTCCAGCTTCTTGTAAGCATTTTCCACCTCTACAATCGCCCCGTCCACCAGAACTCCAATGGAAATGGCAATTCCAGCCAGAGACATAATGTTGGAGTTGATTCCCAGCCCGTACATCGGGATGAAGGCCAGCAGAACTGAAACGGGAATGGTGACAATTGGATATGCCAGAGGAAAATCAAAATCACCAAGCTGACAACGATCATTTCTACTGTCAATTCGTGCTTGAGCGTGTCGATGGAGCGCTCGATCAATTCGGAGCGATCATAAGTGATGACAAGCTTGACCCCTGGGGGCAATGACGGCTGAAAATCCTTAAGCTTTTCTTTCACACGCCGGATGACTTTGTCTGCATTTTCATTGTGGCGCATGACAACGATTCCGGCTACGACATCACCTTTTCCATCCAGGTCGACAATGCCACGGCGAATCTCAGGCCCTCTCTCCACACGCGCAACGTCCCTAAGCAAGACGGGTGTGCCGCGATCATCTGTTTTGATGACCACCTGTTCGAGGTCCTCGGATTTCTTAAGGTAACCTCGACCGCGCACCATGAACTCCCTGCCAGAGAATTCAATGAGGCGCCCGCCAACCTCAGCGTTCGAATTGCGCACGGCCTCGGCCACCATCATGATGGGAATGTTGTATGCAGCCAGCTGGTTGCGATCCACAATGACTTGATATTGGTTTTGAAAGCCGCCAATGGAAGCGACTTCGGCCACACCCGGAACGGACTGAATGGCGTAGCGTAGTGTCCAGTCCTGAAAGGAGCGCATGTCCGCGAGTGAATTCTTGCCACTTTCGTCAACCAGAGCATATTGAAAAACCCAGCCTACACCGGTGGCGTCAGGGCCGATCTCCGTCTTTACCCCCTGAGGGAGCGAGGATGTGACTTTACTCAAATACTCCATGACGCGACTGCGAGCCCAGTAAATGTCAGTGCCGTCCTCAAAAATGATGTACACATAGGAAAATCCAAAGTCCGAAAATCCACGGACTGCCCTGACCTTGGGAGCACCCAGAAGGGCTGTGATGATGGGGTAGGTCACCTGGTCCTCGATAATGTCCGGAGAGCGGTCCCATCTTGAATAAATGATGACTTGCGTGTCAGACAAATCCGGAATGGCATCGATGGGCTGATTGTAAAGAGTCCAAATGCCCAGTACCACCGCCGCGGCTGTGAATGTCAAGACGATATATTTCTGCCTGGCGCAAGTTTCGATAAGTTTTTCGATCATGGGTTACCTTCAAGCCTGGACTATTTATGAAAGTAAAGACTGCATCTGAAGAGCTGTGATGAATCAGCGTTCCCCCTCACCCGCCCTTGTGGAGGCTTCTCAAGCCTCCACCCCTCTCCCAAGGAGAGGAAGTAAGAGGTAATACTACTGCTCCCCTCGCCACCATCGAGGGGGACGGGGGTGAGGGGAAAACCACCAGGTTCATGAGGTTAGTGCACATGTCCCGTTCCGGAAATTGCCGCTCTCAGCTTGGACTCCGAATCAAGCAGGAAATTGGCATCAGTCACAACCTTTTCTCCCTCTGAAAGTCCCTTCTTGATCTCGTAAAAATTTCTAACCTTAGTCCCCGTGGCTACTTCTCGCGGTTCAAACGTCCCTTCCCCAGTTGAGACAAAAACGACCATGCGTTCGCCGGTAGAGATGACGGCACTCGCTGGGATTACGAGCCCCTTGCCCAGGCTCCCTTTCAATTCCACGTCCGCATACATTTCAGGCTTGAGTTGGTTGGATGGATTGGAAAATTCAAAGCGCACCTTGACGGTTCGGGTTTTCTCATCAAGCGTCGGATAGATATAGGTCACTCTTCCCTTCAGCACTTTGCCAGGCATGTAAGGCAGGGTGATTTCGGCTGGCTGGCCTGCCTTCACGAATGGGAGATTAACTTCATAAACATCGGCCAGCACCCAGACTGATGAAAGATCAATGATGTCATAAAGGGTTTCGGCCGGAGTGACTTTGGTCCCATGAGCAATGGATTTGGCGCTGACAAAGCCACTGAAGGAAGAATGCATGGTAATGGCTCGGATTGGTTGTCGGATTTTTTCTATATGCTCAATTTCGCCAGGTTCCATGTCCCAGAGAGAAAGGCGCTGCCGGGCAGATTCAACCAAATCTGTTCCGGACAGAGCCATTTCCGAGTGAAGAACAGGGAATTTTTCTCGTGTTTGCAGTGCCAATAGGTACTCCTTTTGTGTTGAAAGCAATTCTGGTGAGTAGATCGAGAACAGGGGGTCCCCCCTCTTGACGAATTGCCCAACAAAATTCACATGGATGTGCTCGATGAACCCATCAAACTTGGTATGGACATG
>JBGOVH010000567.1:0-2790 GCA_041478005.1 Terriglobia bacterium
GATCTAATGCAATCAGACAGGACTGAACACGATCTTTCGGGTCGATCACAATCGGAGGAGGCGACTCTCCTTTCTTCAGCTTGATCTTTCTTTGCCGCCGCTTGGCCAGGATATTGTCAACGCTTTCCGTTCCTTCCCGGACTGCCTGGTAGGCGATCTTGTGCAATTCCAAATCAAGCGTCGTAAAAATCTTATACTGCTGGCTGAGAAGATCCTTTTCAGAATACTTCTCCAGCATTCGATCCTTCACCAGGTCAATGAAGTAGGGGGCATCGCTGGCGTCAACACTAATGGGTCCGACATTCAAAGGTGTCCTGGATGCCTGCTGAAACTGCTCCTTTGTAATACTCCCCGTCTCAAGCATAGCCTGAAGTACGACGTTTCTGCGCTGCAACGCTCTCTCGGAGTTGCGTGTGGGGTTGTAGCGATTAGGGCTTTGAATAATTCCAGCGATAAATGCCGCTTCCGGGATGGTCAGACTCTTGATGTCCTTGTTGAAATAAGCCGTGGCCGCTTCACCAAAACCATTAATGCTAAAAGATCCACGCTGGCCAAGATAGGCATCGTTGGCGTAAAGCGTAAAGATTTGTTTCTTGGTCAGACGGGTCTCCAGGATGATGGACATGTAAATCTCTTTGGCCTTGCGGACGATCTCTTTCTCCCGAGTCAGCCAAAAGTTTCTGACCACCTGCTGTGTAATCGTGCTGGCGCCCTGGGCCCGTTTCCAACGGAAAAGGTCCACCAGCGCTGCACGCGCCGTTCCGATTACGTCGAACCCGGAATGTTCGAAGAAACGACGGTCTTCTATGGAAAGGACGGCGTCCCGCAATGCTTTGGGCATGTCATCATACTCGATAAGCCGGCGCTTCTCCCGTGTCTTGTCGAACAAGTTCGTGATCAGACGTGGCTCAAGTTCGTATGAGTTCAGGTCGGCCTTGTTGGAATTAGAAACAATACGGGTGATCGTTTTCTTGTCGAAATCAATCTGCACTCTCCCATCAGAAGATCCGTAATAGGAGTCTTCACGAGGAACCACCTCCAGGCTCGATTTGGAATAGCTGTATTCGCCAATACGCCCTGGACCTTTGCCTTTTTCCGAATAGCCGGCCTTATGCAAGTATTCGGTAATGTCGAAGGGTCTTATGGTCTGCCCGGGAAAAACCACCAGGGGCGCAGCATAAACCTTAGCCGTGTTTTGAAACACCTCACCCGAAAGCTTTCGGTCAATCATCCGGGAGAAGGTGGAATAAGCATCGATGAGGAGAACAGCTGCGACGGCAGAGGTGAAGATTACGAACGCCAGGAGTATCCTGGACCAGGTCGATGTAAACCAGGGCCATAGCCACCAATGGGCCTTTTTCTTTGTGGGCTTCTTTTGTCGGGGACGAGCTGGTTTGGGAGGACTGGTTTTATTCATGCAGACGCTGAACTATCAAGATCTAGCCTACAGTCCAAGGTCTAAGGTCCAAGGTCTGAAGTCGAAGGTCGAAAGTGTTGACTTTGAACCTTGAACCTTGACTTATCCTATTGGATTCCCCGCTTTGTCAACTTTTTGAATCTTGTCCAGGCCGCCATACTTGGCATACCACGGATTGGCGCCCTTTAAGACTTCATTTAATGCTTTGATGTTTCGTACGCCCCGGTCCTGGAGCCAGTCCTCGAATGCCTTTAAGCCTTGCTTGGCATAGACAGGAATGCCGTCTTTCCACGTAGCTCGCCCACAAAGAACACCGGCAAAATTGGTGCCAGACGCGATGGCCAGCTCCAGGCTTTCCCGAAAGACATCATCACTGACACCAGCGCTGAGATAAATGAATGGAAGTCGCGCCATATCTGCGGCACGACGAAAATGATCCTTAGCTTCCTCGCGGGAGTAAGCCACCTTGCCGGCTTTGTTGGCGTGCGATCCCTCCACATATTCCATGTTGACAGGTATCTCGACTTTCAAAACGTCCACATGGTATTCAGGCTTAGAGAACTCTTCCATGCTTTTAGCCACAATCTCTGGTTTCTTCTTGGCATATTCCAATCCCTTCTCATCGCCCCCCTTGGGATCATAGCCAACGAACTCCAGGAAGAAAGGGACTTCGTAGTAGACACACTCAGCCCCGATGCGCGAGACAAAGGCATGCTTGATGTCTTTGACGGACTCGGTCTCAAAAGGGTTGTAATAAAGCAAGAGCTTTAGACAATCGCCTCCGGCCTCAATGGCTTTCTTGACCGTCCAGTTTGGAATCAGAGTCGGGATGCGGCCCGACTGAGTCTGGTCGTATCCGGTTTGCTCGTAAGCGAGCAGGACCCCGGCATTTTTGGATTTTCTCTTTACCGCTTCCAGCCCGAACTCAGGATCCAACAGGATCGCGCTGGCATAAGGAGTGAGGATGCGCGTCACGGCAACTTTGAATTCAGACATCATTGCCGGCGTAATAGCGCTCGTGTCTACTCCCTTCTCCTTGGCAATGGACTTCTGCAGCGAGCCCCGTTGGTCCATGGCGGCAGCCGAGATCACCCCTTTTTCATTAGCCACCGCACTTATTCTTTTTAGTTTGCCTTCTGTAATCTTCAAAATGACCTCCTTACTGTTGATCAATAATTAAGAGTGCAACAAGCCACTCATAATAGCTGAACGGTTGAAAGCTTCACAATAGGAGAATGGACTGAATTGTCCGTTGTCCGTCATTATTGGTTTTTTGACGACTAACAACGGACCACTGACAACCAACAACCGACCATTATCTTTTCCCCTCCTCTACTTCATACTGCCATTCTTCATCAATGAAGCCTGACAAC
>JBGOVH010000073.1:0-8643 GCA_041478005.1 Terriglobia bacterium
CGCCCCCACCGGGGAGAGGGTGGCCGTAGGCCGGGTGAGGGGGGAGGTGAGTAGAGAACCGGGCTCCCTTGGCGCAGCCGGCTTCACATGGATCTGTACAATTAGTGCTAGCATCGCAACGCGCCCCATGAGTCATTTCTTCAAGGCCCCCAAAGGATGCAGTTCGAGTTCTCTAAAGAGAATCTCAAAGCCCTCGGACTCCAGGAGGATCTTGCCAGCAGAGGGATAGACCTTAAAGCACTCATTGACTAATCTCCCATTGACGACAACGGTAATGCGATTCCCAGCGCAGATACATTCCACGCGAGTCCATTCCTCCAATGGGCTTTCCACATCGTTTTTTCCACGGGTGTCGATGAGTTCTTGGAAGTCCGGGTCGTGCAATGCCCACCAAAATTGCTTTCCGGAATAGACGACCGGAGTCCCTCCTTTTTTCCACCGTGTGCGGCCATCAGGGCCGAGGATAGTCTCGCTCGTAATCGTAACGGGGATGGGCGTACCGGTGGCATCTTTGCCGCGAATCACAATAAGATCGCCCACACACCCCTGGGCGAGCTGACATTCAATCGAAGACATCCACGGACTTCGATTTCCGTCCGGCCCAACGGCGTGCAGCAGGATGCCGGAATTCCTGACCGTCTTGCTACCATAGGTTCTCATCCCCCACTTGTATTCAGTGACCAGATGATAATCTCGGTATTCCTTCTCGGTGGCAAGGTAGCCATCGATTTCCCCTGAGATTTGCAGGATGCCATTAGTAACTGTGAACACTTTGCGTGGGTCGCCATAATGGGTGTCCTTCAGCCAACCATACAGTCCACTCAAGTCTTTGCCGTTGAAAAGTGGGATCACTTTGTCCTTGGGACTGATGGGGGTAGGGTTCGTAGTTCTTTTCCTGCTATTTCCACCTTCAAATCCGACGCCGAGGGAGAAGGCCCCCAAAGACTTGGACGAAACCTGCAAAAAGTTCCGACGCGATACAAGCTTGTTACGAGCAGACTTCACTGCATAACTCACGGATTGGTCTCCTTGGAAAATCCCCCTCTTTGCACAAGGAGAGGGTTAGGGGGAGGTTGACTCAAGTACCCCTCTACATTCCCCCCTTGTCGAAGGGGGGACGATCATTTTCATTGGTGCCGCCACACAGCAGGATGGCCCTCTTCTCTCTTGTAAATAGAAGTTGTAGTTTCAAGCGGACCAGAAATAGATCCTAAAAATAACGACACCCAAGATTATTCTATCCTATAGTATTCCTGTTTCAGTGAGAACCAATCAACATCAAGAACATTGAAAGGAGTCCTCAATTGAGTGATCTAAACATTGGAATTGTCGGACTGGGATGGGTAGCTGGAGCACACATCGAAACCTTTAAATCAGTTCAGGGTGCCAAAGTGACAGCCGTTTGCTCCCGGCGGGAGCTCAACGAGACGACGCTGGAGAAACAGTACGGCGTGGCGCTCAAAGCCTATCGCAGCTATGAAGCGATGCTGGCCGACTCCAGTATCCATGTTGTCGACATTTGCTCCCCTCACCCTTTTCATGCCCAGCAGGCGATTGCGGCAGCGAGAGCCGGCAAACACTTGATCATCGAAAAGCCGATCTGCCTGACTTACGAAGACGCAAAAGCGATGCGTGATGCCATCAAGAGCGCTGGCATCAGTGTCTGCGTGTGTTTTGAAGCACGCTACAGCCAACATTTCAACCTGGTCCATTCCTGCATCGAAGAAGGACTTTTGGGAAACCTCCACTACGGTGAGGTGGATTACTATCACGGGATTGGGCCGTGGTATAAACAATATGAATGGAATATCAAAAAAGACTTTGGCGGGAGTAGCCTATTG
Organism: Terriglobia bacterium; assembly: GCA_041478005.1. Classification (GTDB taxonomy): domain Bacteria; phylum Acidobacteriota; class Terriglobia; order Versatilivoradales; family Versatilivoraceae; genus JBGOVH01. Next base: position 1,842 of record JBGOVH010000073.1, read on the forward strand.
ACTGCCGGCTGTCATGCTCTGGACGGGTTACTTTATTTCATGAATGCTGAGGTCGACGAAGTCACCTCCTATAGCACCCGTTCCGGAAACCCCGCATTCACTCCTTACGAATATGATCCCACAAGTGTGACCATCTTAAGGTTCAAAGACGGTAAGGTTGGTAAAGTCGCTTCTGTCACCGATTGCCTGCAGCCTTATTACTTTCACATCCATCTGGTAGGAAGCAAAGGAAGTTTTCTCGATAACAAGATTTATAGCCAGAAACTTACAGGCATGGTTAAGGACCGATGGAGCACGTTGGCGACGAACCTGATTGATTCCGGCGATGTGAAAGATCATCCTTACCAACCGCAATTCCAAGCTTTCGTCGATAGCCATCGGAAAGGCCAGCCCATGCCCTTGACTAATTTTGATATCGCCTTCGAAAGCCACCGCGTGGTTTTCGCTGCCGACTTGTCTGCTAAGTTAGGGCGTCCCGTAAAGCTTTCGGAGTTTCAGTAACCCGATTTTTAGCTGATTCGAGGCCTCAACGAAAGGCTGCTGGAATTTCTTGCTCCCAAAGGTCTAATGTGGGAGGCGTCCTCCGGACGGCGACCTGATGGTCAACCACAACTGGAAGTCGCCGCGCGGAGCGCGCCTCCCACACTGAGCCTTCCGCGCTGGAACTGGTTAGAACTGGACAACGGCCCCGGCTCCGGTATATTTCTGGCACCAGAATGACTGATTCTCTCTCAGACCCTCATTCCCGCAATCTTCGGTCACATCGCCAGATGGAAGGACCGGGAACGTTCTTCGTCACTAAATGCCTTCAGCCTCGCCTCAAGCTTATTGATGAAGCTATTGCCTCTGAAATCTGTTCTGCCCTCTGTTTTTACGCTGAGGAAAAGCGGATCTACCTGGCCGCGTTTGTGGTCATGCTGGATCACTGGCATGCGGTGCTGGCTACCTGTGATGGGATGGCAATCTCCAAGCGGATGAAACTCATGGGCAGGTGGATTGGCAGACAGACAGAAGGTCTACTGTTGGAGACAGGATGCGTCTGGCAGGATGGTTTCCATGACACCCGAATCCGTTCTGCTAAGCAGTTCCGATTTGTCTGTGGTTATATTGAAGAAAACCCGGTTCGGGCGGGATTGGTGAAGAGTCTTTCCGACTGGAAGTGGTCGTCAGCTCATCCCAATTATCAAAGCTTTCTGACCGAACCGTGGCCATGGAGGTTTGAGAAGGAGGAAAATTAACCAGGGAGTCTCTAATGTGGGAGGCGTCAGTGCATCCGCTGATGTTAAGATCCAGTCCCAAGGCTTGCCGCTAGGACAACGCCTCTCACTCTTTCTTCACTGAACGTGCGAGGCCGGCTCCGGACGGCGACCTGATGGTCAACCACAACTGGAAGTCGCCGCGCGGAGCGCGCCTCCCACACTGAGCCTTCGACACTGGAACTGATTAGAACTGGACAACAGCCACCTTGCGCAGAAAGGTCGCCGCCGAGGACGGCGCCTCCCACATTCTGTCCCCCCAATTAACTGCCTCCCACATTAGTGCCCATTGGAGAGGACCTCCCAATTCTGCCTCCCAATTTGGCACAGCGGCTCCCCACATTCGTTCCTACTCCCAAAGTTTCTTGCAGCTTGCAGGTTTCTGCATGTATACTCCTCCGGTACATGCTCAGTCAAATGAAAAAGCCACAAAACGCCATTAAGAAATTGCCTTCTAAAAGATTTGGGTATGGTTGTTGACACTCGACTTGAAATAAGACTTTGCTCTTACGTGGAAGAGCACAAAGAAAGCCTGGTTTCCATTATCCGCGACCTTGTACGGATTCCTTCTCAGAACACTCCGCCGATAGGGACAGAAGAAGCATGCCAGCAATATGTGGCAGATCATTTACGACGTCATGGGTGGGATCCGGTACTCTATTTCTTGAATGAGGTCCCTGGACTGAAGGAACACCCTCTCTACTGGCCGGGGCGGGACTACTCACGCCGGCCCAATGTCGGTGCGCGCCAAAAAGGCATAGGTGGAGGGCGATCGCTTGTCCTTTCGGGGCATGTGGATACTGTCCCCAAGGGAACGCAACCTTGGACGCGCGATCCTTTCGGCGGAGAGCTTGCCGGCAACCATCTCTATGGTCGAGGCTCGAATGACATGAAAGGCGGGGTGGGCATGAATCTCTTTGTGGTGGAAGCGCTCGCCGCCATGGGCTTGAAGCTAAATGGAGATCTGGTTTTTGAAACCGTGGTGGACGAAGAGTTTGGTGGGGTCAACGGCACTTTGGCAGGTCGCTTGAAGGGTTTTAACGGTGATGCCGCCGTCATCACGGAGCCTTCCTTCCTTAGAATTTGCCCTGCCCAGCGCGGCGGCCGCATCGCTCATATCACGCTCAACGCCTCGGGAGGCATCCTGACGGAAGGAAAATTCCCGGTGGGCGTCATTGATCAGTTGCGCACCTTCCTGGTGAAGGTTGAGGATTTTGCGGCTCAGCGCCGGCAAAAGGCAAAAGTGCACGAATTATACGCCCATCACACTGACCCGGTGCCTGTTTCGATCACCAAAGTTTTCACTAGTCCGTGGGGAAATACAGAGCCCGTCACGATTCCCGGGAGTTGCCTGATCGAGATGTACTGGCAACTCATGCCAGGAGAAATTCAAGAGGATATCGACCATGAATTCTTCGAATGGCTCGACGGGATCTCCGCGGCTGCGCCTTCGGTCTTCCACAATCGGCCCAAAGTGGAATTCCCGGTTCGCTGGCTGCCTGGGTCTGCCATTCCAAAGGAGGCTCCACTGGTCACTGAATTGTTAGGTTGTGCCACTCGAGTTCTCGGCAAGGCCCCTCCAGTCGTCGGCCTGGAGGGGCCTTGTGACATGTACATGTTCCAACAGGAATTCTCGATTCCAGCGGTACTCTGGGGACCGCGAGGAGACAATACGCATGCCGCGGATGAATCTCTGGATATCGATTCCGTTGTGGCTGCCGCCAAGACTCTGCTGGTCTTCGTTTGCCAGTGGTGCGGCGTGGCAGAATAGCCACGCGGGAAAAATGGAAAATGACAAATAAACAACGGTCAATAGAAAATGATTCCCCCGTGTCCCCCGGGGTCCAGTTATAGAATTCTATGAAGATCGAAAAGAACACCATCCCCAGCCGTTTTCATGACCAAGTCGCTTTGGTGGTCGGTGGTGCGCAGGGTATCGGGAAAGCGATTGCCGCAAGGTTGGCGCGTGAGGGTGCGGTGGTGGTCATCGCAGACATCGATCGAAAAATGTTGAAAGAAACAGGCAAGGAAATCGCTTCCGCTGGAGGGCAGGTTCGCACTGTGTTCTGCGATGTGCGCCATCGCCGCCAAGTGGAGAGGATGGTTGAACGCGTGCTCAGCTGGCACAACCAGATCGACATCCTCATGTATGTCGCCGGTGTCGGCAAGGGCGTTCCCTTCATCAAAACGGACGAAGAGCTCTGGGATTGGACGATAGATATTAATTTGAAAGGCGCTTTTCTCGCAGCTCGTGCCGTAACTCCTCATATGATTCGCCGGAAGCGGGGGAAACTGGTCTTCATGGCGTCGACCAATTCCTGGGATGGGGAGGCAGAACTGGCGCCCTACAACGCTTCCAAGGCAGGGTTATATCTTTTGGCCAAGACGTTGGCTCGTGAACTAGGCCGTTATGGTATTAACTCAAATGCCGTGGGGCCAGGACTCATTCGAACGCGTTTGACTGAACCTTTCCTCAAAGACCCCAGATTCATGAGGAAGTATCAGAATCTCATCCCGATCGGAAGAATTGGTGTCCCCGAAGATATCTCTGGTCCCGCAACCTTTCTGGCTTCGCGTGATGCTGATTACGTCAATGGAGTTTTGCTGTTTGTTGATGGCGGACAACTCGCGTGAAGGCAAAAGCTCATTTACCATTTACCATTGTTTATTTGTGATTTGCCATTGATTGAACTCTAAATTGCGTTTGGGCATTTTGCAACAATGCGATGCTTGGACGGAAGGGATGTCATAAGGAATTGAGACAGAGAAAAGAGCCCCACTTAATAGAAAATAGTAAATAGCCAATAACAAATTGCAAATGATTTTTCTATGCATCTAGATCAAAAAAGAGACCCCTCAAAATATAAAGGAGAACTCCCATGCGAGCTATGACACGCCGCAACTTTGTAAAGAGCTCAGGAGCCACTGCCGGACTCCTTGCAGCCCGTCCGTTGACTAAATCGGGGCTGGCAAATTCCAGTCCCAACGACACGATCAATGTCGCTGTCATGGGCATCCGTTCGCGTGGCAGTGATCATGCTGCCGCACTCGCCAAACTCCCCAACGTCCATGTTGCCGTTCTTTGTGACATCGATGAAAGGTTATTCCCCAAGACTGTTGACATGGTCGAAAAAATTTCAGGCAAGCGGCCTAAAACGGAGATCGACATCCGGAGGGTGTTGGACAACAGGGAGATTGATGCCGTCACCATAGCCGCCCCGAATCATTGGCACGCGTTGGCGACCATTTGGGCCTGCCAGGCCGGCAAGCATGTTTATGTGGAAAAGCCTGTCTCCTATAACATTTCCGAAGGTCGAAAGATGGTGGAGGCTTCGCGCAAGTATGACCGGATCGTTCAAGTCGGCACACAGAATCGCAGTAACCCCACCGTGCGCGCAGCCATGGAGTTTCTACATGCCGGGAAATTGGGAAAGATTTACATGATCAAATGTGTGGTCTTCCGTCCTCGTGAGAGCCTGGGCCGCAAGGCGAATAGCCCTGTGCCTCCCGGAGTGCATTATGACCTGTGGGTGGGGCCTTCCCCTTGGAAACCTTTCAATGAGAACCGCTTTCACTATAACTGGCACTGGTTCTGGGCTACGGGCAACGGCGAAACCGGAAATAATGGCCCGCACTACACGGATGTGGCCCGCTGGGCCTTGCAAAAATACGAACATCCGCGACGAATTCAAAGCATGGGAGGCAATGATGTCTTTGATCAGGATCAAGAGACTCCAAACACCCAGATGACGTTAATGGAGTACGCAGACGGAACACGCGTGCAGCTGGAGGTCCGCGGCCTGTACAGCAATGCCGAGAACGGGATGACGATGGGCCTTTTGATTTTTGGCTCGGAGGGATGGATGCACCTGGACGGAGATGGCTGGAAGACTTACTTCGGTCGGAAGAATGAGCCTGGCGTACAGAGGTCAGAAAAAGAAGACAAGGTGGAGAAACAGGACAATCGTTACACCGAAGACGGAGCGCATTTTTTTAACTTCATTGAGGCGGTCCGGGCAAACAAGCGCGAAGCCCAAACTGCCGATATCCTGGAAGGACATCTCTCCGCAACCATGTGCCATCTGGGCAATATCGCCTATCGCACCGGACGCCAAATCGTCTTCGATCCTGCCAATGAAAACTTTCCAGGAGATGCCGAAGCGAACGGTTATCTAAGTCGGGAATATCGATATCCCTTTGTGGTGCCCGAAAAGGTGTGAGCACGAATCAGAGAGTTTATTTCACAACTAACATCAACTGAGTCCAAGGCAGTTTGACGATTGAACGAGCCCCCTCACCCCAGCCCTCTCCCCCGATGGGGGCGAGGGAGAGGTAACCTCAAGAGGTGCGGTTGTCACAATGGAAAATGCTCATGAGCACCAGCAATTCTTTTGCAAAGCCAAGGCCCACTCCAAACGTTCGCAGAATTGTTCTGTGAAAGTCAGGACATACTTGCCCCAGATTATCCTCACAAGAAAGAAGCTTATTCCAAAGAAGCTCTCCACTTGCTGGCTGCTCTTCTGGATCATCATCCTTTCGAGCAGAAGCATTCACGCCAGCGATGACTTGCCTTTCAACCGCTGGGTCGAACTTCGCAAAGACCCTGTGGGCGCCCGTCCGGGCAGTTCTATCCGCTATGTCCCAGAGGTGCAGTCTTTCTTTCTTTGGGGCTTCATGAACGCCGATCCCGATCTGTTGCAAGAGCGTCCACTCATGCAAATCCCCGAATACGACATGGTGGTCTTCAATCCAACAGAGGGTCGCTGGCGCAGTCATTTCCCCAAAGAATGGGAGGCTCAGTGGAGAAAGGTGCTACCGCTTGCTTACATACCAAGGACCTACTCCGGAATTACGTCCGGGAGCGAACGTACCGTGTTGCGTGGCTCGACGGAAGAAAAGGAGGGAGCCCCGCGTCCTGATCTCAACCTGGTTTTCGACCAGGTTGCCTACCGACCCAGCAGCAAGGCGCTTATCTATTTCACTGGGGGTCTCACGTCCGCCTATGATGTCATCCAGCGAAGGTGGTCCGACTTGAACCCCAAGCATTGGCCGCCTCCCGCAATGGCAGGCTCTCTCGCTTATGATCCCATCCACGACGAAATGGTTCTTTTTGGCGGGGGCCACGTCGCCGAGAAAACCTCTACAGGAAAGGTTGTGGGATACACCGGGACGTGGGTTTATCGTTTCGCGGACAATGATTGGCATCGGTTGTCACTGGCCACCCAACCCCCTCCTCGAATGAATACGCGACTGGTATACGACGCAAGAGATCAGGTACTGGTTTTATTTGGCGGCGATGGGCAAAGTCATTACCTGGCAGATACCTGGCTTTATGATTTGAAGACCCGCACGTGGAGCGGTTCAAAAGCTTCCGCCGGACCGGAAGCAAGGGCCGGACATTTCACAGTCTATGATCCAGAAACCGGCTGGGTGATCATCGGCGGAGGATACAATCGCAAGGACCTCACGGATATGTGGGCCTTTGATGCAGCTCTCGACCGCTGGTTTAAGCTCAAGGGTGATGTCCCGATTGGGTTCACCTTGAG
>JBGOVH010000005.1:0-16268 GCA_041478005.1 Terriglobia bacterium
ATTGCCAAGGCCGAATTGCAAGTGGCGAGCGGGCGATAAAAGAAGAGAAAGACCACGTAGGCGATTCAATTCAGGAAAGACATTCCCTATGATTCGATCACTTCCCCGTGTCCCCCGTGGTAACAAAATCAAGAAGGCTTCTTTGGTTCTAGGGTTTATTAATTCGAGATCTCTCCATGTTCTGCCATGGCTTCTCTTATTTTCCGCATGTCATCGTGAAGAGCCTGACTCCAAGCCTGTTGTGGCTGTCAAAGTGGCCAGAGCTGAAATTTCAAACTTGAGTTTGTATGTGCGGGCGCCTGCGACTCTATTTCCGAAAGAGCAAGCCAACATCGCGGCGCGCACTGCGGGTCCCATTCGTCAACTGCGAGCTCGCAAAGGTGACAGCGTGGCTGCCGGTCAGGTGCTGGCAGTGCTGGAGAATCGCGATCTCGAGGCCCAGCGCCTGGAAGCTGAAGCTGCCGTTATGGATGCCCAGGCCAATCTGGAGAAGATTTCGAGTGGCACGTTGGTGGCCGATGTCGAACGGGCGCGCGGGCAGGTGGCTACCACCGAGGCTACCCTCAACCAGGCACAAAAGATCTACGATCGCCGTGCCGAACTCTTCCAGCAAGGAGCGATCCCGCAACGCGACTTACTGGTGAGCCAGACCGAATTGGCGCAGGCCAAAACCGGATATGAAGTCGCCAGAAAATCTTTGGAATTGCTCGAAACGCAGTCGCGCGGCAAAGAGATCCGGCAGGCAGAGAGTCGCCTGGCCCAGGCCAAAGCCCGCTTGCAGTTGGCTGAAGCTCAGCTTCAATTCACCGAGCTGCGCAGCCCGTTCGCGGGCAGCATCACCGAACAGTTCCTCTATCCGGGGGATATGGCGAAGCCGGAAGTGCCAGTCTTCACCGTCATGGACCTTTCAGTAGCCATCGCTCGCGCCCAGGTGCCGGAGGAGCAAACCAGCGCAATTCAAATCGGCCAGAAAGGCGACTTCACGCCTGCAGATCAAAACCAAACCACATTTACAGGACGCATCAGCGTGATCAACAGATCCGTCGACCTTGCTCGCCGGACAGTGGAAGTTTGGTGTGAGATTCCCAACACCTCACGGCAGCTTCGTTCCGGGGTTTTTGGAAGTCTGTCCATTCTTACCGGAACAGCACCCCAAAGCGTGGTTGTTCCTCTGACCGCCGTGCAATTTAAAGAAGGGACTCGCAGTGGCTGGGTGATGGTGGTGGATGAGAAGCGAGCGGCTCACAAAAGAGAAGTTGAGGCGGGAGAGATCATTGAGGGCAAGGTTCAAATCAAGCAAGGCCTCAGGCCAAATGAACTCGTGATCATTGAAGGGGGCTACGGGCTGCCGGACGGCGCCGAGGTACGCTTCGGCCAGGAGAAATCTAAATGACTTCGGTATTGGCTGATTTCGTCGAAGCTCATGGACGCGCTTTGCTCCTGATCGTGCTGAGCTTGGCCTTGGCTGGAATTGTCTTCGTCTTTCGCTTGCCTATCGCCATCTTCCCGCAAACTGATTTTCCACGCATCATCATTTTGGTTGACAACGGCATTGCACCGGTGGACGTGCAGATGGTGACAGTGACACGCCCGATTGAGCAGGCCATTCGCATTGTGCCGGGCATTACTAATGTGCGTTCCGTCACCAGCCGTGGATCGAGTGAAATCAGTGTTTTCTTCCGCTGGGATGTGGACATCCTTAACGCTCTGCACCTCGTGCAGGGACGGATCTCGCAAATCACACCTTCGCTGCCACCGACAGCGCGTTTCTATATCAATCGCCTCACTTTCTCTGTTTTCCCCATGATCGGTTTTAGCCTTACTTCACTCGTTCGCAGCACGTCGGAACTGTGGGACCAGGCTTACTACAATCTGGCCCCCCGTCTTTACCGACTGCCGGGAGTTGCTGAAACACGTATCGTGGGGGGAAGTCCTCCGGAATATCACGTCCTGGTGAATCCGGAGAAACTCAACAGTTATGGCTTGCCTCTGACCAAGGTAGTCGATGCGATTCGGGCCAATAATGTGATTACCGCGGCAGGTATGATTCAGGAGAATTACCATCTTTATCTGACGACGGTGACCGGCCTGATGCGACAAAAGGAGCAGATTGAAGATGCCGTGGTTTCGGTCATACAAGGCACTCCTGTAGTAATCAAAAACCTGGCCCAGGTGGTGTCTGGCGAACAGCCTGTTTACAACATTGTGACAGCCAACGGCCGTCCTGCCGTCCTAATCAACGTCTTGCAGCAACCGGATGGAAATGCAGTCCAGATTGCCGAAGCCGTTAATCAGGAGCTGCGCGACATCCGCCAAAGTTTGCCGTCCGACATCGAACTGGCAACTTTCTACGATCAGTCCGTTCTGGTCCGCGACTCGATCGGAAGCGTGGCCGAAAGTATTCTCATTGGCCTTCTGCTCTCGGTGGCAGTGTTGATCGTCTTTCTTAAGAGCTGGCGAACGACGATGGTGGCGGCCCTGGTCATTCCCATTGCCACTCTGATTGCAGTGGTCTGCATGAAGCTGTTCAACATGAGCTTCAATCTGATGACCCTGGGAGGACTGGCGGCTTCCATCGGCGTCGTCATCGATGACGCCATCGTCATGGTGGAGAATATCATCGTGCATCTTTCGTTGGGACAGTCCCCCCAGGAGGCTGCCAAGAGCGCCATTCAGGAACTGACGCCGGCCCTAATTGGTTCTACGTTGACTCCCATTGTCGTTTTCGTTCCCCTGGTGTTTCTCGGTGGAGTTACGGCTGTCTTCTTTCGTGCCCTGGCGATGACGCTGGTGACGGCGCTTCTGGCCTCTTTGTTTCTGGCCATCTTTTTTACACCCGTGTTGGCGAGCCTGTTTTTGAAGCGGCGCGTAGTTCCGCTGGCTGACAGCCACGGTTCAGAGGAACAGAGCTTGCACGAAGCTGAACAGGCCGGAGAAGGGAAGATTCTGCGCAGGCTGACCCAACAGTATGAGCAAACTCTTCACTGGGCGCTGGCGCATACGCGGAAGATCTTGCTGGCAGCGGTTCTGATCCTGCTAGCTTCCATCGGGATTTATCTCCTGCTCGGGAGCGGCTTCTTGCCGGAACTGGACGAGGGCGCTTTTGTTCTGGACTACATCATGCCGGCCGGCACTTCCTTGCATGAAACCAACCGGGTGCTCCTTCACATTGAACAGTTCCTGCGCGAGACGCCTGAAATCGAAAGCTACTCCCGCCGCACTGGCGCCCGCCTGGCGTTGGCCATTGCCGAGCCTAACACGGGCGATTTTCTGGTCAAACTCAAACGCAAACGCAAGCGCGCTCTTAATGAGGTAACCGACGAATTGCGGCGCAAGATCGTGCAGTCCGAACCTGTCATTGAAGTCGAGTTTCCCCATATCCTGGAAGACCTGATCGGCGACCTGGCTTGGTCACCTCAGCCCATCGAGGTTAAGGTGTATAACGACGATGAGGCGACTTACAAAGCGGTGGCTCATGAAATCGAAGAGTGGCTGCCCAAGGTCAAAGGCGTCGTGGATGTGGTGAATCGGACTGTGGTGGTTGGCCCAGCGGTCAATTTCAGGGTGGATCTGCAAAAAGCCCAGCGTGCTGGATTTGGTGTCCAGGATGTGGCCACGCTCGAAACAGCCATCCTTGACGGAGAGCTTGCCTCGAACATGATTCGGGGGGATCGTCTTATTGGCATTCGAGTGCGTTATCCCGCCGATTATCGCTCCTCCACCGACAAGCTCAAATCACTGCTGCTCACGTCTCCTACTGGAGTCACCGTGCCGCTTTCCAGCATCGCCAAGGTCGAAATGGAAGAAGGCCAAACTGAAATTCATCGGGATAACTTGCGCAACATGTCGGCGGTGACGGCCCAACTCTCAGGCCGGGACTTAGGTTCAGCCATGGACGAAATCCGCAACCGTCTCTTTAAGGAAGTTCCATTACCGCGAGGAACTGAAATTGAGTTCGGCGGGTTATACCAAATCCAGCGCGAGTCCTTTCTGGGACTGACCCAGGTGCTGCTGATGTCCATCCTGCTCATCTTCATTATCTTGGTCTTTGAGTTTCGTTCCTTCTCGCATCCCATCGCCATCCTGGTGGCGACCTTGCTGTGCGGATTTGGCGCCTTACTGGCATTGTATCTGACGGGCTCCACGCTGAACATCTCATCCTTCATGGGCGGCATCATGGTCGTTGGCATCGTCCACAAAAATGGCATACTCATGCTGGACTCTGAAAAGTATTTCACATCGCGCGGATACCCGCTCCTTGAGGCCATCTTCCGGGCAGGCCGGAGGAGGCTGCGACCCATCCTGATGACAGCGCTGGCCACGATTTTCGGCATGCTGCCACTGGCGCTGGGTGTCGGTTCTGGAGCCCAGCTGTTACAACCGCTGGCCATCGCTGTTATTGGCGGTGTGGGCGTTTCCATGGTCCTTTCATTAATTATTACGCCGGTGCTGTTTTACTGGCTGCGTCAGCGTGGATTATGAATCAAAAGTTCCTTTCAAGGTTTGGTTGGCTTTGGCTGAAGGAATTTACCTTCTTCCTGTTAAGGGGTTATGGCGGAAACTCTGGAAGCCATGGTACCAGTGCTTCAAAAATTACGATGATTTTCCGCGAGGAGTTGTAATACCTCAGAAGGTGTGAAAAAATTCCCCTCCTGGGCCAGGAGGAGGGCTGAAGGCCGTTAAGCCTTCAGGGGGTGGTCGACCGTGGCGATTCTTGTCCATCGTGAGTTTACACGCGACCCTTACCACCCCCGAAGCCCTTGTGGGCTTCGACCCCTCCTAAAATAGGAGGGGATTTTTTCACAGATTCTCAGTTGCGAGGGGGAATCTTTGATAGCCACGACAAACGCGCTGGTTGCATTTGTCGTTGACAGTTGTGCCGGCGCGGGAAAGCCCACGATAGCCGCAGAAAGCGCGTCAATCGTGGAAACCAAGCAGTTTGGCTTGGCGGTCATAGACCGCCGCTACCTCTAGTTTTTCACACCTTCTGAGGGATTATGAGGAGTTCTTCATACCGCTTACGCGAATAGTTTCTCATAAGTCACCGGATCAAACCCTACGACCAGTGTTCTACCCTTCTTCAGAGTTGGCGCCCGGAGATTTCCGGTTGGCCCCAGGAGAAGAGCCGAGAGGGCTTCTTTGCCAGGCTTTTCGTGCCTCAAATCAATGTGAACAACGTTCTTACCCTTGCTGACGTAAATTTCATCTACGTCGCTGACAATGGACAGAGCCTGCTTTTCATCGAGCCTGGTTTTTCTGGCGTCCACCTGGATTGAAGTATGTATTTTCTTTTTCGCAAGGAACTCCTGCGTTTTGGCGCAAGTCTTTCACCCAGGCCGATGATAGGACCAATTCACTTGACTCATTTTGAGTTCTCCTCAATGTATCTATGAGAATATGATATGTTCATTCATTTCCCCAATATATGTCTCAAAGCGTTTTCCAAATCTGAGAAACGAAAATGATAACCGCTGTCTTGCAGTTTTCGCGGGACAACTCGAGCGCTGGAGAGGAGCAGGGCGTCTGCCATTTCTCCAAATCCCAGACGAGCTGCAAAGGCGGGCAGCGGGAAAACAGTGGGTCTTCGCAGCACTTTGCCCATTGTTTTCGTAAAAACCTGGTTAGTCACTGGATTGGGCGCCACTGCGTTGACCGGGCCCCGCAGGCTGTCATTGAGTAACACATAGTGACAGGCGCCTATAACATCATCGAGTGCAATCCAGCTCATAAACTGCCGGCCATTCCCTATGACTCCGCCGACACCCAGCTGGAAGGGGAGCAGCATCTTGGCCAGCGCGCCTCCTTTGGGAGAGAGGACGATGCCGGTACGAAGATGAACAACCCGTATGCCTTTCTTCAGAGCAGGCGAAGCTGCCGCTTCCCATTCGCAGCAGACACGGGAAAGGAAATCAGAACCGGAGGAACTCCCCTCGATTAATTCTTCATCGCCCCGGTTTCCATAGTAGCCAATGGCCGAGGAGCAGATCAGAACCTTGGGTGGGAGGGAAAGCTTGGCAAGCGTCTCAGCCAGCAGGCGAGTCCCTTTGACACGGCTTTCAACAATCCTCGACTTCTGAGCAGTCGTCCACCGGGCAGCTGCAATGCTCTCACCGGCAAGATGAATTACCCCATCCAAGGCTTCTAAGCCCGCTGCATCAACCTTCCCAGAGGCAGGGTCCCAGACCAGCACAGGGATGCTGTCAGTCGTCCGCTTAGACCCGGAACGGACCAATCGTGTCACCTCATGTCCCCCCGTTGTGAGAAAGGAAACCAAGGCCGAACCTATCAGTCCAGTAGATCCGGTTACAAGAATTTTCATGGCTGCTTTCCCTCCATTTGCAAAGTGAGCCCTGAGGTCTTCTGCAGTGATAGTGTGAAAAACATCCGATTCAGCTTGCTATGAACCCAGTGGCCATCAATCCGTTGTGCGAGTCCATTCCAAGTGATAACTTCTTTGATAAAAACAGAATCGCTGGTATTTTCATAAATGGTTTAGTGCCTTAGGGGAACCAGGAGACGCTTTCCAACAAGCCATTCTACCACCATTGAGCTTTGAATCCATGGGTTAGTAAATGCTCGAGGCGAAGAAGGTTCGAAAGACCTATGTCAGCGGGGAATCGACTGTAGAAGCTTTGCGTGGAGTTAGCCTTCGTTTGGAGAAGGGCGACTTTGTGGCTCTCATGGGTCCTTCCGGCTGTGGGAAATCAACCCTGCTCCACCTTTGTGGGGCTATGGACCGTGCCTCTGCAGGAGAGATATTTGTAGAGGGCAAAGCACTGCATCTCCTGGATGACACCGAACTCACACGACTTCGCCGCGAACGTTTGGGATTTGTCTTTCAATTTTTCAATCTGCTGCCAACTCTAACCGTTGCTGAAAACGTATCTCTGCCATTACTCCTTAGCAAGGTAGCTGGCTCTGATGCGGAAGAACGAAGTTGTGCGCTCTTGGATCGAGTGGGTCTCTTGTCCCGCAAAAACCACTATCCTTCACATCTTTCAGGGGGTGAGATGCAGCGTGCGGCAATCGCCCGGGCGCTTGTTCACAAGCCTGCTTTGTTAGTGGCAGACGAACCGACCGGCAACCTCGATTCCGAAAATGGGACAAGAATTATCGAATTGCTCTCTCAATTGAATTTGGAGACAGGCACTACCTTGTTGCTGGCTACTCACTCTTCTGAAATTGCATCTGCGGCCAAACGCGTGGTTCAAATGCGAGACGGAAAACTTATGGCCGGTTAGGCCGCTAGAAGAGCGAAACGCCAAGAACGCCAAGACAAGGAGCAAAGATAACTGCTGATGATGCCGCCAAGGACCTCTTTGACACCTCGATCAAAGTGAACCGATCTTTAGGTCCGGGACAGCCTCCAGCGTGTCGTTCGGAGCCACCAAGTTAGGGCTTATGGGGCCCGCTTTTGATCACTCGCTCACGCCAGTGGTTGACTAACCGATAAGTAAAGGTCTAGCCTTGCTCCTCTTTAAGAAATTCATTCTCCGCTTCGTAGCCCAGGAAAGAGTTCGGGCCTGTGTCACTGTTTTGGGTATTGCACTAGGAATAGCCGTGGTCATTTCGATACGAATGGCCAATGCCGGATCGCTGCGGGGTTTTGAGACTGCCATCGAGACCGTTTCAGGGAAAACCTCCTTGGAAATTCTATCCAGCGGTCCAGGTCTGGATGAGATGCGGCTGGCAGATCTTAGCTGGCTCAACCAGTTCGGCCAGATGAGTCCGCTAGTCGATGGCGCTGCCTTCTTTACGGATTCAACCGGAAGCAACGAGGTCTTGCGGGTCCTGGGTGTGGATATTCTGCGAGATCGATCTTTTCGTGAGTATCACCTTTTGGAGTTCGAAAGGCAACAACGCGAACCGACTGCACAGGAATTTTTGGCACTCTTGATGGATCCCCAGTCCGTCATCATGACCGAGAAGTTTGCGGCTCGAAACGGAATCAAGATTGGTTCGGCTGTCAGGATGACCCTGGGAGACAGAATACAGACTTTCGTGGTCCGTGGGTTGCTCCGAAATGAGGGACCCGCAAGGGTTCTGGACGGGAATTTTTTGCTGATGGATATCGCCGCCGCCCAACTGGCGCTGGATCATCTGGGAGTGGTTGATCGCCTGGAAATCATGCTCCTTCCGAATTCATCAATAGATGGTGTGGAGCAAGCAATTCAGGCGCGTCTGCCCGCAGGCCTCCAAGTGCAGCGTCCAGCCCGGCGTGGACACCAGGTGGAAAAGATGCTGGAGGCTTTTCACTTCAACCTGTCGGCCCTTTCTTACATCGCCTTACTCGTGGGACTTTTCCTGATTTACAACACAGTTTCCATCTCCGTAATTTCACGCCGCCGGGAGATTGGCATTCTACGGGCACTTGGAGTCACACGGGCAGCGGTTGCCAGGCTCTTCCTGCTTGAAGCCGGAGCACTGGCTGCGACGGGGTGCGTTTTGGGTCTGCCCCTGGGAAGGCTTTTGGCTTTTGGCGCCATGCGAATCACGGCGACGACGGTCAGCACTCTTTATATTGCAACAGCGGCCCAGCCAGACGCGCTGGACTGGAATTACCTGCTTTTGGCCTTTGCGGTGGGTGTGCCGCTGGCGTTGATAGCAGCAACCGTCCCGGCACTAGAAGCTGCTCGCGTGCCGCCCGTGGCCGCGATGCACGGCTCAGATCTTCCGCAGTCGCGTTTTCGTTTACCCCTTCCGTCCTTGCTCTTTTCAATCTCGCTCTTTGCACTGGCAGGTTGGCTGTCTACTCTAAAACCATTATCAGGCAAACCCATTTTTGGCTATTGTGCTGCCGTGGCGATCGTTTTTGGGGCCGCCTTCCTTTCCCCTTCCGTTCTTCTGGGACTGGGTCGTTTTGGGGCTCGCCCGTTATTCTCTCTCTTCAAAGTGGAAGGCAAGCTGGCCGTCGCAAACTTGACAGGGGCGATTCCGCGGATTGCCATTTCAGTTGCGGCATTGGCGGTCAGCCTTTCCATGATGGTAGCCATCGCTGTCATGATTGGCAGTTTTCGGGAAACACTCATCTACTGGGTAGAACAAACACTTCAGGCTGACCTCTACGTGAGGCCAGCGACCCGGTCCAATCCATCCGTGAACGCATCGATCTCGCCAGAAGTTGTGGCGGTGATCCAAGGTCATGGTTCAGTAGAGGCTGTAGATCGTTTCAGGAACTTCGATATACCCTACGAAGATGGACTAATAACACTAGGGGCAGGGGATTTGCCTGTTTTGTTGAAGCATGGCAGGCTTCTGATGAAAGAGCCAGCTGGTAGACTAGGAGCTGCCAGGGCGGCTATCGGTCAGGATGCGGTCCTAATTTCAGAGAGTTTTTCCATTAAGTTTAACAAACACCCCGGGGACGAGGTCTGGCTTCCACTTCCTTCAGGGTCTCGATCCTTCCGCATTGTGGCTGTTTATTATGACTACTCGAGTGATCGTGGAGTTGTGGTGATGGATCGATCCACCTTTGTCCGCTACTTTGGAGAGATTCCACCATCCAGTCTGGCGGTGTTTCTTCGCGCCGGCGTTTCTCCAGAGGGGGTTCGCTCCGATATTCTTAGATCGCTGGAAGGGAAGCATCGAATCTTCATTCACACCAACGCCTCACTCCGTTCAGAAGTCCTGCGGATTTTCGACAGCACTTTTGCCATTACTTATGCTTTAGAACTAATTGCTATCTTTGTGGCTATCCTGGGTGTTGCTAGCACGCTGTTTACATTGATTCTTGAGCGAAAGCGCGAACTGGCTCTTCTGCGTATGGTGGGAGCCGATCGGCGTCAGGTGCGCAAAATGGTGGTTATTGAGGCACTACTGCTTGGAGGCGTCAGCCAATTCATCGGGGTCGGGGTTGGCTTGCTGCTTTCTCTTGTGCTCATTTATGTCATCAACGTTCAAAGTTTCGGGTGGACGATTCAATTTCACCTGCCTCTAAGCTTTCTGATTCAGTCTTCGCTGCTCATTCTTGGAGCGACAGTCCTGGCTGGGCTGTTTCCTGCACGTCAGGCGATCCGGATGCATGCGGTGGAACAATTAGCAGAGGAATGATGATGAATTTCGGATTTCCGACTGCGAATTGCAGATATTGACGATGACAGAAGCCACAGAGACGTCGTTTCCGAAATGTTCAATCGGACACAAGTTTGAATATGAGAATATTCCTTCAGTTTCTTATCCGCGTTCATCTGCGTTCATCCGCGTCCCATATTGCTCTGTTATTGTGCGTGACAGCTGCTGCCTATGTCGCAGATGGAGCGTGGCGTCAGGCTCTGCCTGGGTACAAATTTCAGTTCCCGCATGATCACGCCAGCCATCCGGAATTCAAGATCGAATGGTGGTATTACACAGGAAACCTGACCGACGGGGAAGGCCACCGATTTGGCTACCAGCTCACTTTTTTTCGAATTGGAGTAGACCCGCGACCCTCTAACCCTTCACGCTGGGCAGTTAGAGATCTCTTCATGGCCCATTTTGCAATGACGGACATCAGCGGAAAACGTTATCGTTTTGCAGAGAGAATAAACCGCGCCGGTGTCGGTTGGGCAGGAGCCTCGACGGATCGGTACCGTGTATGGAATCAGGATTGGGAAGCCTGTCTGGATGCCTCTGGCGGGCATCTCTTGCGAGCGGCGGAGAACGAGATGCGTCTGGAACTCCACCTAAACTCGGAGAAACCGCCGGTCATCCATGGAGAAAATGGAATCAGTCAAAAAGGCCAGCAGACCGGAAATGCCTCTCACTATTATTCATTGACTCGATTGCTGACCCGTGGAACCCTGGCGTTTGCAGGCCAATCTTTCAAAGTTGAAGGACTCAGTTGGATGGACCATGAATTTGGCACCAGCTTTCTGGAACCGGAGCAAGTTGGATGGGATTGGTTCTCGTTGCAGCTTGAAGACGGGACGGATCTGATGCTCTTTCAGTTGCGACGTGCCGACGGTTCACGCGATCCCCATTCCAGTGGGACTCTCATAGATTCTTCAGGCAAGAGCAGTTTTATTGGTTACGATACTTTTGTCCTGGATTCAGGGCAAAAATGGCGTTCCACTGCAAGTGGCGCTTCCTATCCAATTGAATGGAGTGTGAAGATTCCCGGGCGGAATCTCGACTTGGCAGTCCGGACAGCCGTGGCTGATCAAGAGTTAAGAACCAGTCAATCCACTGGCGTTAATTATTGGGAAGGAGCGATTGAAGCGGTGGGCACTCGCAACGGACAGCCAGTGAGAGGTCGTGGTTATCTTGAAATGACTGGTTACGGTGGTGAACCTATCAGCTCGCGGTTTCGATAGACTGCAGCAAAGATAGTGTTCGGTGAGTTTGGCCGCGCTGTGACAGCACCAGGAATGAAAATGATCTCCCTTCGACAAGGGAGGACAGGCGGGGGGTATGCGTCGGGCTCGAGTCAACCTCCCCCTAACCTCCTCCTTGTAAAAAGAGGAGGGATTTTAGAGGAGAAACAAGATCCATGCACCGCTGTGAATGGGCCAAAACGGAGTTGTACATCGCATACCACGACACAGAATGGGGTGTGCCTCTGCACGACGATTGTGGGTTGTTCGAGTTTCTAATTCTGGAAGGCGCGCAGGCCGGCCTTAGCTGGGAGACTGTTTTGAAGAAGAGAGAGAATTATCGGAAGGCCTTTGACATTGTGCTCAATGGATGAAAAGAGGTCATTACAAATGCCTATTGAAAACCAAACGTACAAGCTCCCTAAAGCCTTTAACATGGCAGTCAAAGCAGCGCTCGATGATTGGCGCTCGGGTGAGAAAGTTCGGAGATTGTGGGAACGGGATGCAACGTTGTGGACTGGAACCGACGAGGGGAGCTGGCTTGGATGGTTGGGAATTACGGAAAACATAGAGGAACGCATCCGAAGGTTATACGACTTTGCGCAAGAAATCAGGAGCTCACAGTTCGACCAAATACTTCTTCTGGGAATGGGAGGCTCCAGCTTGTGTCCGGAGGTATTGAAAATGACCTTTGGCAGGCTCAATCCCTACCCCGAACTCCATGTGCTGGATTCAACGGTTCCGACCCAGGTCAAAAGCCTTGAGGCGAGGCTGGATCTTTCCAGGACGCTATTCATTGTCTCGAGCAAATCCGGCAGCACTTTGGAACCCAATATCTTCAAGCAATATTTCTTCGAGCGAGTCAATGAAGTAGTCGGCCCCTCCGAAGTTGGTAGTCGGTTTGTGGCCATCACGGACCCGGGGTCGAAAATGGAACAAGTGGCCAGGGCGGATGGGTTTCGTCAAATTTTCTTTGGCCTACCGAGTATCGGTGGACGCTATTCAGCACTTTCGGACTTCGGAATGGTTCCTGCAGCTGTCATGGGTTTGGATGTCCGGAAGCTGCTGGAGCGAGCCCACGCCATGGCTCAGAGCTGCGGTCCTTCACTCCCAATGGAGGGAAACCCGGGGGTGTTGCTGGGATTAATACTGGGAATAGGAGCGGAGCAGGGACGGGACAAGATTACGTTGGTTGCATCGCCCGGCATTTGGGATCTAGGCGCCTGGCTGGAACAATTGCTGGCTGAGTCGACGGGAAAAGATGGAGTTGGTTTGATTCCTGTAGACCGTGAGTCCTTAGGTCTGCCTGACCTATACGGTCAGGATCGGCTCTTTGTCTATCTGAGATTGGCTTCTGCGCCAGATTCCTTGCAGGACAAGGCTGTCGAGACTTTGGAGGCGGCTGGAATGCCAGTGGTGCGAATATCTCTGTCTGATCCTTACGACCTCGGTAGCGAATTCTTTCGCTGGGAGATTGCAACCGCTGTGGCGGGGGCCATCCTCGGCATTCATCCGTTTAACCAACCGGATGTGGAAGCCAGCAAGGTGGAGACCAAAAAATTGACGGTAGAATATGAAATGACTGGCTCACTCCCAAAGGAAAACCCCTTTTTCAAAGAGGGTGACTTCCAGTTATTCGCGGACAACGGCAATGCAACGATCCTTAAGACGCTTGCCGGGAGGGATCCAACGCTCAGGGGCTACCTCAGAGCTCACCTGAAGCGGCTTGCAAAAGGCGATTATTTTGCCATTCTGGCCTATTTGGAAATGAACCAGGCCAATGAAAAATTACTTCAGACAATCCGCGTGCTGGTGCGTGACAAAATGAAAGTAGCCACCTGCCTAGGCTTCGGTCCGCGCTTCTTGCACTCAACTGGGCAGGCTTATAAAGGGGGGCCTAACAGCGGAGTCTACTTGCAGCTCACGGGTGATGATCGCCTGGATCTGGCAGTGCCAGGTCAGAGATTTACATTTGGTGTGGTTAAGGCTGCGCAGGCAAGAGGGGATTTTCAGGTATTAGCTGAACGTGAACGACGAGCTGTTAGAGTCCATCTGGCTATCGATTCAAAGGTGGGATTGGAACGATTAGTTGCCCTCATACAAGAAGCACTCGGCTGACGCGTGTATCCTCAGGCTCAGGCATCGAGGATTAAGAGAGGATTTGAGAAGCTGCTGCTTGTTTTTCTTGTGTGGCGCTATTCAAATGGGCGCTACCGTAGCACATGGCACATTTCATAACGGAGAACTTTTCGGGAAGCTCGAAGTGGCAGAAGAATTTTTCGAATCGCGTTCCACATCCATCGCAAATATACATTCGGAATTCGCCCATGGACCCTGAATTAGTTTGCATGTTTCGTCACCTCTTCTTTGACATGTGAATCAGTATCTTGTGCAGGCTTTGAGGTCAGGTGAAAAACAGTAGATTCTCTTTGGCTCAATACTCAGTTCTGGAATGGCCGCAATACAGAAGGCGTCCAGGCTGCCATCGGTGTTGATTCCCAGCACGTCAAACTTAATCTTGTCGTCCTGCAAGATGTAACCCCGAAAGCCATCACTCAAGACTTTTAAGAAACTGAAATTTTTTGTCAGGCTGAATTTCTTTGTCATCCTCTCTCTCCCCTCAAGATTTCGATTGCTCCGCTTTGAAAACCCGGCGACTCTATTTGAGTTCCTGCCGCAGGCTCTTCTTCATTGCCTGGCACACATACCTCATTGCAACTCTTTTTCCAGAGAGATAACTCCTTGGTGTTTCATGTAGTTAAACTCTTGGCGAGACGTTCAGGGGCATAAGGGTCGAAGTCCTTGTGACTGCTTTCAGGTCATTCTGTCCTCTGGAGTCCCGTAGGGGCCCTGGAGATTGGACATTTTCCTGGTAGGCACGGTCAATGCGAACGGTTTCATGCAACAAGGCGAGAAACCTTAGAACATCGACGACCAGGATCTTTAGACCGTTGACGCGAGAATTTTTGTTCTTGTTTGGATTCGAGGAACTCGATGGAGGGCTGAGCTCTGCGAAGCCAGCCTCGCGGAGCTCGGCCCTCCAACTTCGTGGGCGGGACATCAAGGGCAGGGCCATTAGTCAGTTAAGCTTCAAACACCCAGCGGCCACCGACCATGGTTCGTTCGATGGGAATGGTGATGAGGGAGTGTGGGTCTTCTCGGACGGGGTCGCGGCCGAGGATAACGAGGTCTGCAAGTTTGCCTGGCTGAATCGACCCCTTATCGCGCTCTTCGAAAGAGGCGTAAGCTCCATGCAAGGTCCCAACACGTAGCGCCTCTTCCACGCTAACCTTTTGATGCGGCCCCCAGACGTTTCCTTTGCTGTCTGTTCGCGTCACGCTGGACTGCAGCGCCATCATGGGCTCAAATGGGCCCGGCGGATAGTCAGACGCCTGAGTGACGCGAATACCGGCATCCAAGAAACTTCGCACCGCAAACATATGGTTCAAACGCTCCGGCCCGTATTCACGCATCTTCTCACCATGATAGTAAACATAAGTGGAAAAAGGTGTGGGGATGGCGCCTAAGGCCCTAATCCGTTGGATCAACGCATCCGTGACAACCGTACAGTGTTCAATCCGGAAACGTGGATCGCGCCGCGGCTGCTCCCTTTGAAGGCGTTCGTAGACACGCAACACAGTGTCAATGGCAACATCCCCATTGGCATGAACGCCAATCTGCCAGCCGGCTTGGTGAGCTTTGCGGGCGTGCGAATAGAGTTCTTCTTCATTCATGACCAAAATACCGTAGTCATTGGGACGGCCGACATAAGGTTGGGAAAGACGGGCGGTCCGTTCAGAAATTGAGCCGTCACAGGTTAACTTCATGGCTCCCACCTTGATCCATTCATTTCCCAGCCCGGTTTGAATTCCCGCGCCAATCAGCGGGTCGATGTGCATGTAATCGATGAGGCAGTAGACACGAACGGAGAGCTCGCCCGCTTCGTAGGCATCCTGGTACGCGCGAAGATCCTCTGGCGTCCCTTGGGCATCGTGAACAGAAGTGATGCCAGAGCGCGAGAGCAACTGTGAAATAAGCTTTACTCCTTCTCGATAGTCATCCCGGCTATAGGCGGATGGGATGATCTTGATGAACACTTCATTGGCATTCTCTAAGATGCGTCCTGAGAGCTTCCCTGTCGACGGATCACGGTCGAAGCGACCACCGCGAGGATCAGGTGTGTTTTCTGAAACACCAGCTATTTTGAATGCCAGGGAATTGACGTAAGAAGTGTGGCCGCCGCGATGTTCGACACGAACGGGATGTTCTGGGACCGCAGCATCGAGGTCCTCTCGCTTGAGAGGTCGGCCCTCGTTGGTTTTTGTGTCATCGTACTTAAAACCCAGAACCCACTTTCCCGCAGCGGTTTGGCCGGCCCTTCGGCGAAGAGCGGCTTGAATGTCCGAGATGGAACGCAGATCGCAATCCACCTGGCGCAAGTGGCGCAACCCGGCATAAGACGGATGCGTGTGGGCATCGATGAAGCCGGGGACAATGGTTTTTCCATCCAGGTTAACTTTCTTGGTTTGAGAAGAGGCAACTGAGCGAATTTCGTCGTTTGTGCCCACAGCAAGAAAGCGTCCGTCGGCGATGGCTACTGCCTGGGCGTGTGAATTTTGCGGGTCCATAGTCAGAATGTTGGCATTGTACAAAACAGTCTGAGGTTCAGTGCGGGCTAGGGGCAGGAATGCGGCAGCTCCAGCAAAGCCAAGAAATTCACGTCGTGAATAATTGTTCATTTTGTCACTTGCTCTCAGACAGGATGTTTTTGTTTTGGGCCACTGACCCCCTGAAGCCCTCATTGTCAAGGGAGCCTCGCATGCCGCTGCGCGGCGCATGACAGATGAAAATGACAGCGTGGAGACCCCCCTCACCCCCTACCCCTCATCCCCGCTGGGGCGAGGGGAGAGTAATTCTGTTTGTTTGCCGCCCTCTCCGAGGGGAGAGGGCTGAACGCTTGATAAGCGTTCAGAAGGG
>JBGOVH010000240.1:0-5096 GCA_041478005.1 Terriglobia bacterium
CCCCTCACCCCCCTGCCCCTCTCCCCCGCTGGGGCGAGGGGAGAGTAATCCTGTTTGTTTGCTGCCCTCTCCAAGGGGAGAGGGCTGAACGCTTGATAAGCGTTCAGAAGGGCAGGTGAGGGGACAGTTCCCAACGGAGCATCTATTTTCAGAGGAGGCAGAATGGATCGTGTTCTGGAATATATCGCAAGAAATCAGGATCGATATTTGGAGGAGCTCAAGGAATTCCTGAGGATTCCCAGCATAAGCAATAACAGCGAAAACAAGCAGGACGTATTCCGCTGTGCCGAGTATGTTGCCAGCCAGCTCCGTCAAATCGGGATGCAAAAAGTCGTCTTGTTTTCAACAACGGGTCATCCAATCGTCTATGGAGAATGGCTTGGGGCTGTCCACCAGCCGACCGTGCTCTTCTATGGACATTATGATGTTCAGCCTGTGGATCCTGTCGACTTGTGGATCTCCGAACCCTTTGAGCCCACCATTCGCAATGGAGAGATTTATGCTCGTGGTTCTGCCGATGATAAGGGACAGGTACTAATGAATCTGAAGGGAGTGGAAGCCCATCTTCAGAGTGAAGGAAAGCTTCCGGTAAACGTCAAGTTCTTGATTGAAGGAGAGGAAGAAGTCGGCAGCGGCAATCTTGACAGCTTCATATCGGAACAAAAAGAGCTTCTAAAGGCGGATGTGGTTTTGATTTCCGACACTCCAATGTTTGACCGTGGGATCCCTTCCATTTGCTACGGCCTGCGGGGACTGGTCTATTTCCAAATTGACTTAAAAGGTTCCAACAGCGATCTGCACTCCGGCTCATTTGGCGGGACGGTGATCAACCCTAATTTTGCTCTTGCCCAAATAATTGCGGACTTAAAGGATGCAAGCAATCGAATTCAGATCCCCGGGTTCTACGATGACGTTTTAGCAATGAGCTTGGAAGAAAAGCAGGAACTCAGCAGGTTGCCATTCGACGAAGAAAAGTACAGAAAGGACCTGGGTGCTCCTGCGCTTTTTGGTGAGAAAGGTTTCGGTACCCTGGAACGGATCTGGGTTCGCCCCACACTTGAGGTCAACGGTATTTGCGGCGGATATATTGGGGAAGGGGCCAAAACCGTAATCCCCGCAAAGGCAATGGCCAAGATCAGTATGCGTTTGGTTCCTAACCAAGATCCCGAAAAAATCGCCAACCTGTTTGAGAAACACATCAAAAAGATTGCCCCGCCCGAAGTGGAGATCACGGTCACTCGCATGCACGGAGGGAAACCTTGGGTAGCCCCTATCGATCATCCCGCAATTCAGGCTGCATCCCGTGCCTTTGAAAAAGCATTCGGTCGCCGTCCTGTATTCGTACGAGAGGGAGGCTCCATTCCCGTAGTTGCCACCTTTGCAGACCTGCTGGGGTTGCCAAGTGTTCTGATGGGCATCGGTCTGCCGGACGAAAACGCTCACGCACCCAACGAGAAACTAGACCTGTTCAATTTTCAGCACGGCATCATCAGCTCTGCCTATTTTTTCCAGGAAATGGCAAAGTAAGGGGGCAAGAGGGGAAAAGGCGAAAAGGGAGAAGGATCTGCATTCGTTCAAGTCTTGTCCTTTCCCCTTTTGCCCTTTTTCCCTCTTGCCCCTCTCTCCTTAATTCAGTTGGAACCGAAGTCGTTCCAAAATCTCCGTCATTTGGAAACTGCCAGTGATCTTTTCACCGTCGCGGTTTTGAACGTAGAAAACGTCAAAAGCGTGAGTCTTCTCAGTGGCCAACTTTGCCGAAAGAATGTTCAAGCCTAAATCGGCCAGAGTCTTTGCAATGCGATAACCCAAACCCAGACGATCCTCGGCCTGAACTTCAATCACTGTACTTTGCGAGGCAATCTCATTATCAATTCGTACCCGCGGTGACACGCCAGAGGTAGCTTGCCATTTCGGATCCTCTTTGAAACGAGAGGCCAGAACCTCCTCCAGATTTTTCTCTCCCCCGATGATATCAGCCAGCAATCGGTCCACCTTATTCCAGTACTGTGAATCAACAACAGCATTGCCTTCCACGTCACAAACCTGAAAAGTATCGATCACAATTCCGTCTTCACGGGTATTCAGCTGAGCGCTAAGAATGCTCAGTCCCTGGGCGGTCAGTGTCCCTGCAATCTGGGCAAAACGACCGGGGACATCACGGGTGGAAAGCACTAGCTCGGTGTAGCCGGCGTGAGGGTGAGGAGTCCAAAGAGTTACAACTGCATGCTCCTGCAAACGTTCGCAAAGGCGAACATGGGTCAAAATGAGCGGGAGGGGCGTATACAGGCTGTACTTTTCCGGAAGAAACATAAAATGTTTCAAAATGACATCCACACTAAGCTCGCCTTCCAACTGTTCCAGCACCTTTTGTTGGGCCGCGGCCACCTGCGCGTGCTCCGGTTCGCTGATCTCATCTCCAAACATAAGGTAATCACAAATCTTAAAATAAAGAGACCAAAGCAGGAAGTCCTTTCGCTCGTTCCATGCTTCTGGACCCATTGACTGAAAATCCGCGTAGGTCAGCAACAAAAGCATGTTCAGATTGTCAGCTGTTTCAATCGAACCGCTGACCTCTTGAAGAATGAGCGGATCGTCTAAATCGCGGCGCTGGGAAACATGGCCCAGCGATTGATGTTCGCGGATCAATAACTGAGCCTTCTCCCGGCTCTCAGGATCAAAACCCAATCGCTGCAGCGCACTGCCGGCCAGTCGTTCACTCATAGATAGGCTTTCTGCGCCAAAACCGCTTCCTGATTCATGCAGTAGCAATGCAACATAGATCAGAGAAGGGTCCACAACTTGGTCAATAATTCTCTGATAATCGTGCATAGAAGGAATGCAGGAATTTACAACGCCATCCAGCGCTTCAAGAGCGCGCAGAGTATGTTCATCCAGCGAGTATCTGCGAAGAGGGTCTTCCGGAGGAAGACATTCTAATCGTCCAAATTCAGGCAAATATTTCCCCAGGAAACCGAGGTCCCGCATCCTGCGGAGAGTACTCCCGACCTTCCCCTTGTTTCTCAATATTAGGCGAAATTCTGCATGAATCGGTGGAGAGTCAAACGATCTGATGTCCCACTGGATTGGGTCTCGAGGGAGCACCGCTTGCAGCGGATCCGTCAGGAGCTGAGGCTGGGCCTGGCTGAAATGAAATAACTTCATCCACCGCTCCGGACTTCGCTCCGCCTTCAGTGTCAAAGGAGAAGAGGTCAGCTTCAAGTATTGATCCTTGATCTCTTCGGCTCTCTGACTGAGCCGGGCCCGAGTTTGGTGAAGGTAGCTGCGAACGGAAGCATCGATAGTTCTGCGCTGACGTAATGTTTCTTTGAGAAAGATTGAAACTGATTTTCGGGCAGGATTGGAAAAAGCCTTCAACCGATCGTGAGACAAAACATCCTCACGCCTATCCGAGGTGAAATGCAAATGGTTTCTGACTTGCAACAGATGCAGCCGTGCGGTTTCGAGACGCTGCCACTGCGCCGGAGTCAATTCACCCTTACGGAGTATTTCTTCAGCCCTTTCACTTCCAATCCTTAGTTTGATGGATGCGAGGACTGCTGCATAATCCAGCAGTCCCCCGGCGCCAAACTTAATGTTGGACTCTAACAAGTAGGGGCTGTCCCCATATTTTTGGTGGTGTTCATCCAAGAAGCTCAGCAATTCGTAGGTGAAGGCAAGCTGATTCTTGACGCTGTGTGTGTGAAACTTCTGCCGAAGTTCGTGAAAGCTGGGCTCGCCGCCTGTCACGTATCGTCCCGACAAGAGTGAGAAAGCAAACGGAAAGAAATTCTGAGCTCGATGCAGACATTCCTTGGGAGTGAGCACCGAGATACGGACTTCGCTCCCGAAGCTGTGCAATAGGTTCAGGATGGTTTCCAACTCAGGTCCTATTTCATTTTTAGGTTGTGGCTTCATCAACGCCAAAAGGTCAACCGGCGAAAAGGGAGCCAGCTCCAACCGTCCATACTCTCCCAACGCAATCCACGTCACCTGAGGAAGAATTCCGGGGGTGCGGCTCTGTCCTGAATAAGGCTCATGTTGTGCTTGTCTCCAGATGATCTGAATGATGTGGTCAATCAGCACACAACGTGAAACGACAACCTCTGCAGCGTTGGCGCCATTCCGGTGGCGCATCTTCAGACGCAGCATCTCCCAGTTGTAGTATTTTTGACAGTAGCTGGACAGAGACCCATCCTGCAGGTGCAGATGGGACAGGCTTTCTATATTTACCCAATGACTTGATACCCTCGAATCCATGTGCGTCAACAAAACCTTATTGACAGAGCTTAACAATCAGCCGGGGGAAAAATGCTTCAAATTTCCGGCCAGCCAAAATAAACTACGCTTTCAAGGAAGGCAAATGGAAAATGGGCCCCCCATCGATTGATGAGACTCGTGCATCTAGGGGCATTTTCAGATAACAACATTTGATTTCGGCTCTGCTGATTGAATCTCACTACATTTAATTGCTTCATGTAAAGTAAACCATGCGACGGTTGAAAATCACAGTGATTTGCATTGTCGTGCGGTGCTGCATGATGGTAGAAACGGGAACTGCTTGCACATGCAGCCAACCTGCTAACGCTGCTGATGCTCTTAAACTGGACAGGCTTCTTGAGAATCATTCCGCAGGATCGCGATAGCTCAGTGGCGGTCTGGTAGTGGAGACCCTAATTCACATAGAAGGGCACACTCTCATAAATTATCAGAACAACAGGTGGCCCATATGACTAGTCGATTCTTGAAACTTTTCTGGATCTTTACCCTTTGCTTTGCCAGTTTGCTTCTTGGTCTGTTGGTGCAAGCTTCTGCCCCGAAGAATCTCATAGCTCGTTCGATGTTGGCCAGTGCGGAGAAATTATTTGGCTTGAACTTCACGGATAAGAAACGGGACATGATGTTGGAAGGCTTAAGAAGCCAGCTGGACAGTTACCTAGTACTTCGCAAGGTTCCACTGCCAAACGAAATCCCTCCGGCATACTTCTTTGACCCACTCCCAAAAGGAATCAAGCTGAATCAGGTTCAGGCGCCCTTTAATAATGAGCGCTGTGAGTGAGGTCGATATGCCTTCGAACCCGGAGGACCTGGCCTTTTAC
>JBGOVH010000589.1:0-2680 GCA_041478005.1 Terriglobia bacterium
CGCAGCGACATCGGTCAGCCCATAGCCTTTGAAGCGGTCGACACCCCGCTGGGTCAGGCCTTTCGCGCTGTGGCCAGCGCCACCGCCGCTCAGGTGAGCATCGCCAACTTTAACGCTCCCCAGCTGCCAACGATTGAAGGGTAAGAATTGTCAGTAGTCAGTTGTCAGTAGTCAGTGGCCAGTTGACAGTTGAGTCGTTTTCTTGATGAATCAGCAGTGTTTGCACTTGAGTAACGCACTATGATGTTGCAGCCCAATCCTGGATATTTTTCATAAGAATGATCTCGCAATCTGGAGCTAACAACTGACAGCTGACCACTGACAACTGATATGGACTTCACCCCCACATCCATAAAACTCTCCGCTCCCGGTGGCGTTCAGATTACTTGGACCGATGGCCATCAGGCCACTTACTCCTACGCATATTTGCGCAAGCACTGCCCCTGCGCTACCTGCCGCGATAAGCCGCCAGAAGTCAAAACGGAGTCCGACCCCTTCCCGATTTACGGCAAAGGCCCAATCAAAGTGATTGGCGCCGCACCGGTCGGACACTATGCCATCCAGTTCACCTGGAACGACAACCACACCACAGGCATTTATTCCTACACCTACCTCCGCGAAATCTGCCCCTGCGGCCAGTGCCGGAAGGATTGAGGACCTGACATTATCCACGGACATCTGGAAACGTAATGGCGATCATTTCCTTTTGGAGGCGTTTTTGGGCTGCCATGGCGATTGCAGAGTGAATGTGTGTGCGACAAATTTGTGTGGAACTGGGCTGGTTCTGGTGGAACGGGCGCTCTGCGCACGCTGGAATGCGGGTAGGAGCGCGCGTTCCACCCTGCTGCGACTGCACCTGACCCACAAGTTTGTCGCACACCCAAGTTGAAAAGTTCCTGGGATTGAATATCATTCATCCGTAAATATTCATTCCCCTGGATCTGCGTCATCCGCGTCCTAAGCTCTTAAGTTGTCCCTCTTCTGGAAAAAAGTTTCGAGATATTGTAGTGAAAGCCTGGTAGGATCTCCCCGCCATCAAGCACATCATTCTCTTTCAGTATCCGTGGGCCAGTTTGGGATGAATAAACTGTCACGGTTCTGTTCCTCGGATTGACAACCCAGACAACTCGGACACCGTTAGTCAGATATTCTTCGATTTTCTCGTCTAACTCGTAAAGCGTGTCGCTCGGCGAAATCACCTCAACGGCCAGGTCGGGAGCCCCCGGCCAGAATTTTTCCGGAATCCCCCCTGGGGGAATCCTATGCTTGCTCACGAAAGCAATGTCCGGGGCTCTCACTGTGTCCGGTGCTTCGGCAAGCTTGAAACCGGTGTCCGGACCAAACACTTCGCCAAGGTCATTGGTTCTAACATGCTGTGCGATTGCTAGAATAAGACTCACGACGAGACTCCCATGATTGCTCCCTGCCGGTGTCATCTTTCTCAATTCTCCCTTCACGAGCTCATAGCGATATCCGTCGTCGGGCATCCAAAAAAGCTGTTCTGCCGTCATTGGCTGGCTAGTTACATTCATCTAGGGTCCCCCACAAATTCGATGCTTGGTTCTTACTATACTGTCCCCCAAGGAAAACAGCCAAAGAAAAAACCACGCTAAACGCGGGCTAGGCTGCCCTACGAGTGGGGTCTGAGCTCAAGGAAACTAAGAATCTTGGAAGCTTCTTCATACCCTTGTCCCACGCCTTTGACACTGTGGGTGTCGGAACCGTAAACATAGGGGATGCCGCGCTGCAGCGCTTCCTGGAGGATCCAAGGTGCGGGATAGATTTCGCGGCAGTCCGGCTTGAATAGGCCAGCTGTATTGAGATCCAACTCCAGCCCCTTTGCCTTGATGAGGTCCAAGATCTCCAGAACCTGGGGGCGAAATTGCTGTGGGCTCTTCAAAGGATACTTTAGCTGAAACTTGTGGACCAGGCTCAGATGGCCGATCCGTCGGGGTTTGTAAGGACCCAGGTCCGCTTCGATGGCTTGCCTCACAACCGACCAGTACGCCGCATGCACAGCTTCTAGGCTGCCATAAGCCTCCACCAGGCCATCTTGAAAATCCTCTGGACTGAAATCCACGCAGCGCCAGCCTCCTTTGCCCTCCAGGAAATGAACAGACAACAGAGAATCCTCCAGAGCAGATCCATATTGTTTGAGCATTTCCCGGGTTTCGCCTTCAAAGCCGGGAATGTAATCCACTTCCAGTCCAACCTTGATTTCCATTTGATCTGCAAATTGCTTCTTCAGCAACTGGGCATGGACCAGGTAGGGCTCTAGCTGATCCCAAGCCATACCACAACTCTTGTCGGGCGCCGGATCTTGAAAGCCTCTGGGGAGTGGAGGATGCTCGGTCAGGCTGTAGCTTTCAAACTTCAACTCGCTTGCCCGGTGGATGAATCCCACTGTGGCTTCGCCCGATCCGTGCAAAGAGAATTCTGTGTGGGTGTGGCCGTCGCGGCGGGGAAGGAAAAGTCTTTGGGTCATTCCGGCATCCTCAAATGGGGGGAAAAGGGAAAAAGGGGAAAGGCGGAAAGAGAAAATGGGGAAGAGGGGAAAAGGAAAAAACAGAGGAAGTGCTCCTAGCGTTCATTAGCTACCCTCAAGGATCTGATCTGGTTCGATATGTACTTACTTATCTCCAATAAAGAGGCACGAATCGAATTATACTTCGATGCAATA
>JBGOVH010000324.1:0-4293 GCA_041478005.1 Terriglobia bacterium
CCGTTCTGAGGCGGGAATTGACGGTTGACGAATTGAAACTGGTCGACGGCAAAATTCCGTTGCCAACAAAGCCGGGGCTGGGGATTGAGCTGAACCCCGATGCATTGAGGAAGTACAGGGTAGCCTGAAGGCGTCGCCCGGAATCAGAGATATGAGTCAGCGTAATCGTCCAATTTGCAGCCTACGCGGTTCTATAGTAAGGGCATTTATTAAATTTACATGCCTTTCACGTTGAGCTATGCCCCCCTCACCCCTATTCGTAGGGGAGAGGGGGGCCGCAATCCGGGTGAGGGGGCTCGCATGCGACGATGGTTTTTGGACCGCAAGTTTCAAATTGCCGTCACTTATAGTGGAGGAAACAAATTGCAGGATGACATTTCGCGAGAAGACCGTTTAGATTGGTACCGGCGCATGTGCCTTATCCGAAAGTTTGAGGAGGAGATCTATAACCTCAACAAAGCCGGACTGGTTCAGGGGACTGCCCATCTCTACATTGGAATGGAAGCGATTGCGGTTGGCGCCTGTTCGGCTATGAACTCCGGAGACCTTCTGACGAGTACTCATCGCGGTCACGGACACTGCATTGCTCGCGGGCTGGACACTGGGCGCATGATGGCTGAGATTTTGGGGCGCGTGGATGGTTACTGCGGCGGCAAGGGCGGCAGTATGCACATCGCCGATGTGTCACGAGGCATGCTGGGGGCCGATGGGATCGTCGGCGGCGGGATTCCCATCGCAGTGGGCGCAGCACTTGGCGCCCGATTGAAGGGAGATGACTCAGTGGTCTTTTGTTTTTTTGGGGAAGGGGCAAGCAATCAGGGCTCCTTTCATGAAAGCCTCAACTTGGCGGCAGTGCGCCGGTTGGCGGTGGTTTTCATCTGTGAAAACAACCTGTGGGCTCTCAGCGCCCCGTTTGCCGAGGTGACAGCGGGAGGAAGCGTGGCCAACCGGGCAGGCGCCTATGGAATGCCGGGAGAAAAAGTTGACGGAAATGACGTGGAGGCTGTATTCAAGGCCGTGACTGAGGCCACGCGGCGTGCGCGTTCGGGATTGGGTCCCTCGCTGCTCGAATGCGAGAGTTATCGCTGGGAAGGCCACTCTATTTTCACACGGCAGGAAATCCGCCCTGAAGGAGAAATCCAACAATGGAAGCAGCGGGACCCAATCAGCCGGTATCGCACTAGACTGATCGAAGCCAAGGCAGCGACGAGCGACATACTCCAACAGATTGAATCACAAGTGGCGAAACAAATCTCCCAGTCCACCGAATTTGCTAAAAGCAGTCCCGTACCCGATTCGGAGAGTGCCTTCCAGCATACCTATGCTTGACTTATATGAGACAGATTTCATACGCCGAGGCACTTAACGAGGCCCTTAAGGAGGAGATGCGGCGAAACTCCCTGGTATTTGTTCTGGGGGAAGACGTCGGGAGAATGGGCGGACTCTTCAAGGTGACCCATGCTCTTCTAGAGGAATTCGGTCCAGGGCGGGTGATTGATACGCCCATCTCGGAAGCGGCCATTGCTGGTGCAGGTGTGGGTTCAGCTTTGGTTGGCGCCCGTCCGGTCATCGAGTTTCAGTTCAGTGATTTCATGACCATTGCGATGGACCAGATTGTCAACCACGCTGCCAAACTGCGCTACATGACAAACGGAATGGCGTCGGTGCCTATGGTGATTCGGGCTCCGGTGTGCAGCGGGATCAACCTCGGCGCACAGCATTCTCAGTCACTTGAGTCCTGGTTTGTGCACATCCCGGGACTCAAGGTGGTTATGCCGTCCACGCCTGCCGATGCCAAAGGTCTTCTCAAAAGTGCGATTCGAGATAATAATCCTGTCCTGTTTTTCGAGCACCGGCTGTTGTATGCCCAGAAGGGAGAAGTGCCAGACGAAGACCTCCTTGTGGCCTTGGGAGTGGCAGACGTCAAGCGCGCTGGCACAGACCTAACGGTAGTTGCCACTGGACGCACCGTCCTACTGGCGCTTGCTGCCGCAGATAAGCTGGCAGGGGAAGGAATTGAAGTGGAGGTCGTTGACCCTCGCACGCTTAAGCCCCTCGACACAGATCTGATTTTCCAGTCAGTCAGAAAAACGAATCGCCTCGTGGTAGTCAGTGATGGTTGGTCTGCCTGTGGTTACGCCTCAGAAATCATGGCGACGGTGATGGAACAATGTTTTTTTGATTTGGATGCCCCGATTCAGCGTGTATGTACCAAGGACGTGCCGATGCCCGTGGCGGCGCCGCTGCAAAAAGCAGTCATGGTTTCGGAAGAAGACATTGTCAGGGTCTGCCGGCAAGTGCTGGCAGCCTAAGATCGAGAACCTGTCCGGGTTTAGAGAAACTTATTAGCAAGGGAGCCTCTCATGCCGCTGTGCGGCGCCACAACGGATGAAAATAATCGTCCCCCCTTAGACAAGGGGGGACTTCAGGGGGGTCGTGCTTGGAAGTTTCACAAACCTTCTCCTGACCCCCTCCTTGCACAAGGAGGGGGAACGTCATTTTCAGAGGGAGCAAAGAGATGAAAGCTATTGTGAAAACCAGGGTCGGCGAAGGGCAGCTCGAATTGAAAGAGTGGCCTGAGCCCTCCCCGGCTGTGGACGAACTAAAGTTGAGAATTGCTTATGCAGGAATCTGCGGGACAGACATTCACATCATTAAGGATGAGTGGCCTTGTAAACCACCTGTCGTGCTCGGACACGAATTTTGTGGGACGGTCGTGGAAATTGGACAGGGCATCAGGAACTTCAAGCTAGGTGATCGCGTGGTTGCCTCAAATCCTGCACAAACCTGTGGTGTCTGCTCTTACTGCCGGGCGGGTAATCCGTTCATGTGCCCCAAGCGGATTTCGGCTGGGTATATGATCGATGGAGCATTTGCCGACTACTTGTGCATCCGGGAAGAAAGATGCCACCATTTGCCTGATAATGTCTCTTTTCGCCAAGCGGCCTTGGGTGAGCCGCTCTCAGTGGCTGTCCGTGCCGTAACGGAAAGAACAACAGTTCATAGCGGCGATCTTGTGCTGGTTTCGGGTCCCGGATGCGTCGGTATTCTTACAATGCTGATTGCGAAACTGGAAGGGGCAACAGTGATTGTGACAGGGACAGCCAAAGACCAGCAACGCCTACAGTGCGCGAAGGAAATGGGGGCTGATGTGGTGGTGGACATTTCGAGAGAAGATCCGCTTGAGATCGTGCGTCATTACAGCCGTGGTCTAGGGGCCGATGTAGTTTATGAATGTGCTGGAGTTGCCTCCTCGCTGGATATGTGCTGGGAAGCTGTTAAAAGGGAGGGAACCCTGGTGCCCGTAGGAATATATCCCGGACCCATTAAAACTGATTTCAATAAAGTGACCATGAAGGACCTGCGTGTCATCGGATCGTTTGGATATGTGTGGACTTCCTGGCAGCGAAGCATCCGGCTTCTCAGCGACGGAAAGGTCAATGTGGAAGCACTCATCTCACATGAGCTCCCGCTCAGCAGGTTTGAAGAGGCTTTTCGTTGGAGCCAGGATGGCTCAGCGATCAAGGTGGTTCTGAATCCAGAAATGGTGTAGTCGTGTGATTCTGCAAGCCACAAAGCATCTGAAAGGAATGTTTTTATGAAGATTGACAACGTGGAAGTCCGTGTGGTTGCGCCACAGGTCCAACGCTATTCTTGGTCTCACGACCTTCCAGAGCAGTACATGACCACCACCATCGTTCGAATCCGAACCAATGAAGGAGTTGAAGGCATCGGCGGCATCAGCAATTACACTTCATTCGACTTTGATCGCTACACGGCCGAGACAATACGCCACATGATCCCCCTGCTGCTCAATAAGGACCCGCTCCAACGCGAAGCCATTTGGCGCAGCTTGCGCTCCCGAGTGTTTCCCATTCCTCCCGGAGCCATGGCGGCAGTCGACATCGCACTCTGGGATCTGCTGGGAAAAGTTGCGGGTCTTCCAATCTACAAATTGCTGGGTGGCGCCCGTGACCGGATCCTGTCGTATGCCAGTACCCCGCTTCTGCCCGATGTGCCCGCCTACCTGAGATTCGTTGACGAGCTAATTGGGCAAGGATTTCGGGCCATCAAGTTCCATGCCTGGTGTCTCCCCGAGCGGGATTTGGAGCTGGCCCGGGCCGTCCGGCAGCATCATCCGGGGCGGGACATCGCCTTTATGATGGACGCCGAAAACAACTATGACCGCATCAGCGCGCTGAGGGTCGCCAATGAGCTCCAGAACCTCGAATTCACCTGGTTCGAAGCTCCTTTGCCCGACTATGATATCGACGGCTATTGCGAGCTGACAAG
>JBGOVH010000123.1:0-6951 GCA_041478005.1 Terriglobia bacterium
AAATCCCCTCCTATTTTAGGAGGGGTCGAAGCCCACAAGGGCTTCGGGGGTGGTAAGGGTCGCGTGTAAACCCACGATGGACGCGAATCGCAACGGTCGACCACCCCCTGAAGGCCTAACGGCCTTCAGCTCCCCTCCTGACCCAGGAGGGGAATTTTTTCACACCTTCTAACGCTTTACGAGTTGGTTGCTGATTCCGATCGCAAGAATAGGAGGGGCTATTATTCACAAGGTCACAAAGGAAATTCACTTTTGCTACGGGCACCGCCTTGTAAACTACGACGGTAAATGTCAATACCTTCACGGGCACAATGGAAAAGTTGAGATTGAGATCACGTCTGATTGTTTGGACCATCGAGGGATGGTGGTGGATTTTGGCGACATTAACAAGGTGGTGAAAACCTGGATTGACAACGAACTCGATCACAAGATGCTGCTATGCAAAGATGATCCAATGTTAAAAGTTCTCCAAGGAGTGAACGAACCGTGTTTTGTGATGGAGGAAAATCCTACGGCAGAGAATATTGCCAAACTAATCTTCAGATATGCGGCTTCACAAGGATTGAAGGTGTCTAAGGTGAGGTTGTGGGAGACAGCTACTTCTTGCGCGGCGTATCAGGAGTAGACAGTTGTCAGTAGTTAGGAGTCAGTGGTTAGCAGTCGTTGAGAAATAAGTTGCGCCAAAAATTCCCCTCCTTGGTTAAGGAGGGGAGCTGTGGCCAAAGGCCACGGCGGGGGTGGTTTGCCCCCGATGCTGCACGTGACGTCCGACGCTGCGTCCCACCACCCCGCGCTGGCTGAGGCCACGTGAAGGCTTCTCAAGCCTTCACCCCCTCCTCAGCTGAGGAGGGGCGCTTTTCCACCAGGTTATTTCCGAACAACGCCTTAGTTGCCATTGTGAGTCAGTTGTAGGTTGAATCGCTTTATGCCGTAACGCACTATCCTCCCTCCCTACCTCTTGAACCCGCAGCCACGTAAGGAAGGTCATGTCCCTATCAGCTAACCACTGACAACTGACTGCTCACAACTGACCACTGCCTTACGACGCTGCTTGAAGGATTTTTTCAGACTCCTCTTTGGCCAGAGTCGGTGGTGTGAATCCTTCCGGAAAATCACCGTTATCAGCGCGAAAGTATTGCCAATAATGGGGGCGAACCGAGGCAATCAATTCTTTCCGCGTTTTGGACTTGACCGGCTTTCCCATATAGATCTTGCCCATTCTTGCCAGTACCTTTTCTGAAATAGCGCCTGAGAACATGAAGAGAGGCCAAGTGAAATTAGGTCCGTTCACTTTCCGCAGTTTGTAAAGCCACATGACAATCGAACCAATGCGCCAAGCCATCGGGCCCCACCAGCTATACTGGCCTGGACGCAAGTTCAGTTTCCAGCATTTCATCAACAATTGCCATTGTCTTGGGGTTAGCTTCTTAGTTTCGGTGACCCCCTTCTTGTCCTTCATGCGGGTATCGTGCAATGGAGTAAAGATGGACGGCACCAGGAAGGCAAAAAGCTTGCGTCTTTCCATCTCATGGACCAGGTCAAGCGTCTCTTCGATATCCTGGTCGGTTTCGCCAGGATTTCCGACCATCAGCGTCATCACCGGGAACCAATTGTTCTCGTTCAGAACTCGCAAGCCCTCAAGCACGACGCTCGGCCAATCTTCAATCGGGAAGGGAATTCCTTTGCTGGGCATGATCATCTTGGCCATCCGGGTAGACCCGGTTTCCAAACCGATCAGAGGCGAAAGCGCCTTTTTTTTCGGATGGGTGCTGAGATAAGGCAGATGGATGGGACTTTTTTCCAGAAGCCGTTCAGAGAGCTTCTTGATCAACATGGGATCAACCACCGAGGGGGCAATCGTGGCATGGCTTAACACATGCTGCTCCACCCCGGGGGTGTCTACAATTTCTCCGTAAAGGTCGAGCAAAGCCTCTCGGTTGGGGAAGAAGAAAGGAGTTTCGGTCTGCACTTGACCCCATATGAACATGTCTTCTGTCGCCAGCGAAATCTGTTTGTTTCCTTGTGCCACATTGGCGCGCACCGCAGACATAATGTTCTGTTTGGGCAGGTCGATTTGGGGATTGAGATCCGGCACGCAAAACTGGCAGCGGCGCCCGCATCCTGTCGTCATTTCGACCACCCCAAAGGTGGTCCGACCATCTGGAACGAGGATCTCCTCGCGTCTCGTGGGATGGTGTACATCGACATCCCGTGGCAACTCTTCGCCGCAAATGGCCTTATGAAAAAGTGCCATGGTGTCTTTCGATTCACTGCGACCCTCCACTACGCAGTCCACCCCAAGTTCTTCGTAGGAGTCGGTCTCCTTAATTTGCCATCCGCCTGAGCCGCCAACAATGACTTTAAAATTGCTTTTATAAGGACTTTCCTTGATCTTTTGAAACATCTGGCGCGCGTAGTGAGAGTTGATTGGCATTCGGGATGAACCAAAGATCGATGTATAAACTCCGGCTGCAAATGTCACTCCCAAGGGATTATGGGTAGACACGGCCACGACGCGGGTCTTTGGCCCCACAAACTTGTATAGGTCGTCAGGAAAACAGGCAACGACATCTTCGCGCTTGAATTCTCGCAGCAGTGATTTCTCCACGAGTCTGACACCCGCAGGCATATACCGTGCCGATCCGTCCTCGTTATATTCCAGATTCCGCCAGGTTGGGTATTTGCTATTGAGCACCCACTCCATCCAGATTGGCAGAGAAGCCATGGCCATCTGGATGAAATAGCCGGCATGGTCGATAGTTTCCGTCAAGGGAGCTGTCAGCACAATCAGCTTCCCACCGTCGGCTGGGGGAACGTGAATTACGGGCTCATTGTTAGTAACATGCCCTTTTCCGTTGAAGTTTCCATTTCCATTGGATCTGGGCGCTTCCATTAAGCCTCCTTAAAGGTCGTAGGATTGAAAACCTTGTCGATCAAAGTCAACTATTCTATGCGGAGTGTCTATGTCTTGCAAAGGAAAAGATTTGGCCAAGTGTGATACGTTAGTTTCGGGGGGGATGTGACTCGCGTGGGTAGCCACGCTGAGCACTTTCTGCGAGGCGTGGGCATACTGTTCCACCTTGGAAAAACCCACGTCTCGCCAAAGGCGCTCACCGTGGCTACCACTCCCTTATGCCCTTAGCCCCCTGTCATTCCGCCTTCGCCCCTCACCTTTGCTTCGCCCTTCCCCTTTCTTTTCTTGCGGAGGCGGATAGACAGTGGCGTAATTTCTACGAGTTCATCTTCCTTGATAAATTCCAACGCGCGCTCCAGGCCCATCTCGCGATAAGGGATCAAGCGGACAGCTTCATCTGAGGTCGAGGCTCGCATATTGGTGAGCTTCTTTTCTTTGGTTACATTTACATAAAGATCCACCGAGCGCGAATTCTCCCCGCAGATCATGCCTTCATAAACGGGCTCACCCGGTCGAATGAAAAGCTCTCCCCGGTCTTGGAGATTGTTGAGAGCAAAAGACGTGGTTCTTCCATCTCGGTCTGCAATCAGCGCTCCAGTCGGGCGGGAGGGAATGTCGCCCTGCCACTCATCATACCCATCGAAGAGATGGTTCATAATTCCAGTCCCCTTGGTGTCGGTCAGAAATTCGGAGCGGAAGCCAATCAGACCGCGAGCCGGGACGCGAAACTCCAGGCGAACGCGACCACTGCCATGGTTAACCATTTTGAACATCTTCCCTTTGCGCCCACCCATTTTTTGGGTGATCACTCCAATGAATTCCTCGGGACAATCCACCAGTAGCACTTCCATGGGCTCCAGCACTTTTCCATCTGCAGTCTTCGTCACGATTTCAGGTTTGGAAACTTCCACTTCATATCCTTCCCGGCGCATCATCTCCAATAAGATTGCCATTTGCAGTTCGCCTCGTCCCACAACCTGGAACGAGTCACTGCTTGGAGTGGGCTCCACCCGGAGGCTGACATTCTTTAAGAGTTCCTTTTCCAATCGCTCTTTAATATGCCTGGAAGTAACGAACTTTCCTTCGCGACCCGCAAAACCCGACATGTTGGAAGAAAATATCATGGCCAAAGTTGGTTCATCCACCTTTAGATCCGGAAGGGGATGAGGATTCTCAGCATCGGCTACGGTATCACCGATGGTAATTTCATTGCTTCCCGTCAAGGCCACTATTTCGCCTGCAGAGGCCTCTTTCATTTCCTGCCTCTTCAGGCCATCGAACACATAAAGCTGAGCAACCTTTATCTTCTCTATATCGCCCTCCGGCCGGCATACCGAAACAATCTCCCCTTGCCGGATTGTTCCATTGCTGATCCGGCCAATTCCCATACGCCCGACGTAATCGTTGTAATCGATATTGGTAATGAGCAATTGTAAGTTGTGTCGCGGGTCAAATTGGGGAGGAGGAATCCTTGCAAGAATGGCGTCAAAAAGCGGCCGCAAGTCTTGGGACTCATCTTCCAGGTGTCGTTTTGCCAGGCCCAATCGCGCGTTGGTGTAGACTATGGGGAAATCAATTTGATCCTCACGCGCGTCGAGATCGATAAAGAGATCATAAATCTCGTTGATGACTTCGGAAATTCGGGCGTCAGGCCGGTCGATTTTGTTGATCACAACAATAGCAGGCAGATCCTGCTCAAGCGACTTTCGCAGCACGAAACGCGTCTGGGGCAAAGGGCCTTCGGAGGCATCCACCAGCAGCATCACGCCGTCAACCATTTTCAAAGTGCGCTCCACTTCTCCGCCAAAATCGGCATGGCCTGGGGTGTCAACGATGTTAAGCTTGACGTTGTGGTAGAACAACGCTGTGTTTTTGGCCATGATGGTGATGCCTTTTTCGCGCTCCAGATCGATATTATCCATGACCCGTTCCAGAACCCGCTGGTGTTCGCGAAAAATGCCGCTTTGCCAGAGCATGGCATCCACCAGGGTCGTTTTGCCATGGTCCACGTGGGCAATGATTGCCAGATTTCTGATGTCCGCCCTCTCCTGATACATGATTCTTCCTCTTTCCGTTCCTCGCCACTGTAAAAAACCATCATAGTTTAAACATGGCAAAGCCACAATCAGTTATGCGTTGGCGGGTGTGCGACAGATCGGTGAGTTACTGGGCTGTTTCTGGTGGAGCGGCGCTCTGCGCCAGCTGGTACGCGCAGCAGCGCGCGTTCCAGCTGGCTGTGACCTCTAATGATGCCCCTGACCCACAAATTTGTTGTACACCCTTCGTTTGCTGAAACAACGGTTGCTATCACCAAGGTTCGTTGGTATTGTTCTTGGCTTCAAGTGGGACGGATTATAGGGTATAGCGTAAGGTTACAGCGGACAGGCTAGAGGGTAGGTTACAGATATCGGCGCGATGGAAAACTTCCTGTCCCCTGTTTCCTGTCCCCTGTCCCCTGTAACCTGTCCCCTGTCCCCTAAACCCTGTCCCCTAAACCCTGTCCCCTACATCCAGGGCCGAAGAAAGTTATCCATCAAAGGAGCATGTCATGCGCTCTTTTCCAAAATCATCTCAAATTTTGAACAGGAACCGCTCTTATATTCCCGGGGGTGTGGTTTCAACCAATCGGGCAACGCAGCCCGAAATCGTGTTTGTTAAGGGACAGGGGGCCTATCTCTGGGATGCTGAAGGGAACCGTTACATCGATTATCATGCCGCATTTGCCCCCCATTTTCTTGGGCACAATGATCCTTACGTCACTGAGGCGGTCATTCGAGTCCTGTACGATGGGGCAAGCCTCTATGGCTCAGGAACGACTGTTTTGGAGGGGCGGTTAGCCGAGCTCATTTGTCATCACGTGCCTGTAGTCGAGTCTCTTCAATTGCTCAATACAGGCAGTGAAGCCACTTATCAGGCGATCCGCCTGGCCCGAGCGGTCACCGGACGCGACCACATTGTGGTCATGCAGGGCGGTTACAATGGTTGGCACAACGACGTCTCCTGTAATTTGATGACTCCTCTGGCGGCCCTGGGGCCTCGAGTTTCTCCCGGAGAATATCCCTACAAGCCCATCAGCGCGGGCGTTCCCGAGGACCATCAAAAGTTGGTCCATCCGGTGAACTTCAATGATTTAGACTCGGTTCAGTATGTCTGCGAAAAGTATAGGATCGCTGCTCTCATCACGGAACCGATCCTGCAGAACATCGGAATCGTTAAGCCGCAACCGGGTTATCTGGAAGGACTGCGCAGGCTGGCTGACCAGTATCAGTTCGTTCTCATTTTCGATGAAGTCAAAACTGGATTCCGCCATGCTCTGGGAGGTTACGCCCAGATTGCAGGTGTGCGACCTGATTTGGTGGTTTATGGCAAAGCTGTAGCCAACGGTTATCCCATTGCCGTCTTAGGCGGCAAGAAGGAGTTGATGGATTGGATCATTCATCCTGAGCCCGCAAAACGTGTCCTCGTTGCCGGCACCTACAATGCCCACCCCGTGCCAACCATTGCGGCGATCGCTACGTTGGAGCGGTTGTTGATGAATGACGGCGAGGTCTACCGTCACGTGGAAAAACTGGGAGCAAAGATGCAGAGTGGATTGGAAAGGATCATCAGCAGGAAGGGGCTAAAGGCTATAGTTTCCCGCCAGGGCTCGGCTTTTGCGCTCTACTTCATGGACCATCATCCCTTGGACTGGCACGATCTGGCCGGCAGCCACAACTTTCAGCTGGATGAGGAGTTGCGCCGGGAGCTGGTTGATCGGGGGGTTTACTTCTTCCCGCTGGCCACCAAGCAGTGCTCCATCTCATTCGCACACAGTGAAGAAGATATCGAGGCGACGTTGCGGGAGGTGGAAGGCTCCGTGGAGAAGCTGTCGAGACAATGAATAGAGAATAACAAACGGCAAATGGTCAATGGCAAATGTTTTTCTGGGTGGCAGAGATTTCCAAATGGATGGGGGCTCAAGTAAAAGAATTTTCCATTTACCATGGTTCATTGATTATTTTTCATTAGGAAGTCTGAAAATGGCTGCAAAAGGGGAG
>JBGOVH010000095.1:0-7872 GCA_041478005.1 Terriglobia bacterium
GTTTGAGCTGGAAGTCGCCGGCCAAATTCGCGGGCAAAGCAAAATGAACGCTCTCTTTGATGGTTTCGAATTCCTCGACACTTCTCGCTCCGTGTGATTTGAGATGATCGACCACTTGCTCTACCAGAATCTCTGGTGCTGAGGCGCCCGCAGTCACACCTACGACGTGAGCGCTTTCCAGCCAGCTCTTTTGAATATCGTGGCAGTCGTCAATCAGGTAGGCCTGTGCCCCTGACTTTTGGGCCTCTTCCACAAGGCGGTTCGAGTTTGAACTGTTAGCCGACCCCACAACCAGGATCAGGTCAGCGTGCCTTGCCATGGCACGCACAGATTCCTGCCGGTTTTGAGTTGCGTAACAAATATCCTCGGAAGGAGGACCGACAATATTGGGGAATCGCTGGCGTAGAGCTTCGATGATCTCTCGTGTATCTTCGAGGCTCAGGGTGGTTTGAGTGAGATAGGCAATTCTATTAGGATCGAG
This sequence comes from Terriglobia bacterium, assembly GCA_041478005.1. Taxonomy (GTDB): domain Bacteria; phylum Acidobacteriota; class Terriglobia; order Versatilivoradales; family Versatilivoraceae; genus JBGOVH01. The sequence continues at coordinate 482 of JBGOVH010000095.1, forward strand.
AGGGGAGAGCAGATCGACCTCTTCTCTGGAGCTGATGAGCACCATGTTTCGAGGGGCCTCACCCATAGTCCCAACTACCTCTTCATGTCCTTTGTGACCAATCAGTATAATGGTGTAGCCATCTCTAGCGTATTTGACGGCTTCAAGGTGAACCTTGGTTACCAGCGGGCACGTCGCGTCGATCACCTTAAGGTTCTTGAGCATGGCTTTTTCTCTCACTTCAGGCGACACACCATGGGCGCTGAAGACCACAGTAGCACCAGCTGGCACTTCTGAAAGGGAATCGACAAAAACGGTTCCCTTGGCTTTTAGTTCCTCCACCACATGACGGTTATGCACAATTTCCTTACGCACATAAAGTGGCTTTTCGTAAACCTCGAGAGCGATTTTTACAATGTCAATTGCCCGGACGACTCCAGCGCAGAAACCCCGTGGTTTGGCAAGTAGAACTTTATCGATGCTCATAAATGGCCCTGTTTCCTAAGAGTATTTATCCAGCGATAAACTGAATAATCACGCCCGCGCAGTCACGTTGAGCGCTTCATGTAACCATAAGCTATTCTCTCCGCCCAACGCATGCGACAGGCCTAGTGTAGCATATCAAGTCCAAAAACGGGTTCCACTTTCACTGTTTCGGGGAGAAGTCTTGGTAGCCACGGTGAGCCAGCGAGCCGTGGTTTTTCAACCGTGCAACAGAATGCCCACGCCTCGCAGATAGCGCTCAGCGTGGCTACCCAGATGGATCGTGACTCACCCCTCGTTACTAACCACTAGACTTGGTCCTCGATTTCCTATTGTCAAAAAGAAGGATGCGAGAGACTATAAGGGGCTGATTTCCTTTGCGCTTCTTGTGCATCAAAGAAAGGGACTACTGAGATGAAACAATCCATTGGCCGTCCAGAGACTTCAGAGCATGCGCCTTATCATGAGGCCTACATAAGCCTTGTTCCAGAAGGTGACATTCTTGAGATCCTGAGTCGCGAATCAAACGACTCGATCAAGTTCTTGCGGAGTATTCCGGAGGACAAAGGTGCGACCCGCTATGCCCCAGGCAAATGGAGCATTAAGGAGGTATTAGGACACATTACTGATGCCGAACGCATTTTTGCCTATCGCGCGCTTCGCTTTGCACGTAATGATGCAACCCCGCTCCACAGGTTCGAACAGGACGATTATGTTCGCATTGCAGTCTTTGATCGACTTAGCTTAGAAGAGATCACTGACGAATTCGAACAGGTGCGACGTGGAAGCCTGCTGTTATTTCGCAGCTTGGACAATGCCGCATGGATGCGACGTGGGATTGCAAACAACTCAGAAGTCTCTGTCCGCGCCCTGGCTTATATTCTGGCTGGTCACGCGCGACACCATATCGAAATCCTGCGAACCCGATATCTGTGAAGAATGAATGAAACTCCTTCTCCAAGAATGGTGGAAGTGCCTGGCGCGGAGTTTTTGATGGGGTGTGAGTCAGGAAGAGACGATGAGAGGCCTTTGCATCGGGTCTGGGTCAGCAGTTTTGAAATGGGAGCCACTACGGTGACGAATTTGGAGTACTTTCGATTCGTCGAAGAAACCAACGGGAAAATGCCACCGTCGTTCTTAGATGAGAGTTTTTCCAGTCCTTTGCAGCCGGTAGTTGCAGTCAACTGGTTTGATGCCGTGACCTATTGCGAGTGGCTCAGTCAAAAAAGCCATGAAATCTTTCGCCTTCCCACTGAAGCTGAGTGGGAACTGGCCGTTCGGGCTGGTAAAGAAGGATCTGTCTATTCCTGGGGAGATGAATCTCCCGACACATTCGATTTTTACCGAAATGGCTGGAATGATGGGCGCCCTCACCCCGTGGGCTTGCGGTCACCAAATCTCTATGGTTTGCTGGACTTGGGCGACAATGTGCATGAGTGGTGCTTGGATTGGTATGATTCCGAGTACTACAAGATGTCTCCTTACCACGACCCGGTGAATATTGAACCGAGTTCACGCCGGGCGTCTCGGGGTGGTTCGTGGCGGCATCGAATCAAAGTGAGCCGATGTGCTGCCAGAAGCAGCCTTGACCCAAGTTTCGGATATACGGATTACGGTTTTAGAGTAGTGAAGGTTGTGGGAGATCGACTCCCTTCAAATGATTAAGGTATCAAGAGAGTCCTTCATGCCGTTGCGCGGCGCCACGACGGATGAAAATGACAGCGTGGAGATCCCCCTCACCCCCTACCCCTCATCCCCGCTGGGGCGAGGGGAGAGGGGTGAACGCTTGCGAAGCGTTCACAAGGGCGGGAGAGGGGACAGTTCCCAACGGAGCATCTATTTTCAGAGGAGCTCGGGTATCATCACTAACGCAGTCGGTCATAATTCATATTCCTGAAGGTTCAAAATATTTGTATCAGTCATGAAAAAGAAATTCACTCTTGCAATCCTATCGGGCACGATCTGTTTGATAGTCCTTTCCCTGGGAAGGGCCAAAGACAAGATGTCTCCTCCTGTTGATACTGAGCGGTCTTTCGACCGGGCAAACTTCCTCGCCGGCTACGACCAGGTCTGGGATGTCACTTTTAAGCTACTTTCAGGATATGGCTTTGAGTTTGCCACGAAAGACAAAAATCTGGGGAGAATGGAGACGGGTTATGTCATCCTCTCACGTAATCCAAGGTTTTCTAAACTCACCAATGGGTTCAAGACTTATGCTGCTCCCCCAAGGCTATTCTTAAGAAAGTGGCAGGACGGGAAAATACGTATTTCTGCACACGTGAAGAAGCTTGACCCAAGCAATACACAGGTGACTTTCCATCCTGAGATTTACGGCTTTGCTGCGGTACTTTCGGACGATTCAGGCGTTACTGGGGAGTGGAGACCTTGCCAATCAAATGGGAAGTTTGAGTTTGAGTTGTTGAATGAGATCGCTACAGAGCTCAGGAAAGGGAACACGGCAACTTCCATAACTTCGGTTACTTCAGAGGTGCCTTCAGCAGGGAGTTCAGTAGAGGCTAAGGAGCCTCAGAGCATTGAATCCAGCACGTCCAGTACTCTCGTGTTTGACTCCGTGCCCCCGGGGGCCGAAATCTTTCTTAATAATCAGTTGGTGGGTATGACGCCTTCCAGGCTTTCGGTTGCCCCGGGAAAATACAAGGTTCTCTTCAAGAAGAAAGGCTTCAAAATCTATCAACGAGATTTCGTCGTCATGGAAACCAGCGATTTGACAATTTCAACCGAACTGGAAAAGAAATGAAATCAAACGTGAAATTCTGAGCACAATTCTGTTCTGCAGGGCAACGAACCCAGTATTGCTTTTCAGCCTTTGACGGGTGCGAGATGATTACTTTATTGTCCGATCAGTGGTTTACCACGGTGTGGTGTTGTTTGTATGCTGAGGGGTAAAGGTTGAGGCAGGCTGTGACAGACTTATTGCAGGTTTCGCACTTTTTCCTGAAAGACTTCCGGACTCAATTCCTTAAACCAACCTGAGGCATTTTTTTCACGATAAACAATTCGGTCAATTTTATAGGTTGGGTCGACTTCATGGATCTCAAAATACTGAGTGCCCAGCTTCTTGTTCTCTCGCATTTTAAGGATCTCAACCGTTTTGTTCATGGCGAAGAACGCAGTGCAATTTTTCCGCCATAACTCAAAAGGATTCCTGGACCCAAATTGTGAACGAGCGAAGTTATCCTCCCGAATGAATCAGATGGGCCTTAGAAATTTCTGAATGTAAAAACCAAGTCTTCCTGATCACTCAGGCTTCCCAGCCAAGCCTGGATCCGTGCTTGAAGTTCTTTCTTGCTGACGCGGCCCTTTGCAATCAAAGCGGGTAAAGGCGAGACGAGCTTTTCTTCAAGCAGATGATGATCCAGCAAGGAGTTAATCTGATCGATCACCTCCTGGTTTAATTGGGGCAAGGGGCCTGAGCCTAAGAGAGAATGAATGATGTCAGCATTTTTCACAGGGGTCCCGTCTTCATTGTTTAATCGTGTTTGGATGGCGTGCTTTTGGGACTCGAGCACTTGCCTATGTTGAGAGACGCCTAATTGGATGAAAGATTTCAAGTCTTCAACCACCTGGCCAAGATCCAGCGGCCGAGAAAGTCGAAAACTGCACTGGCAGCTCGGGACCGTCTGAAGAACGTCACGAACAGGCAGCGAACATTGATGATCACGAATACCGGCGAGCCATTCATCCAGGCAGTCCAGATAGCTGGAATCGCCCAGAGGCAGTGCGACAAGCAACTGCAAATTCCGAAAATCGATCGATCCTTGCACCTCGTTGAGCAGGCCAAACTTTCCGAAGGGACCGACAGCCTGGTCGTGCTGCGTCGCAAAAAAATCAATGTACTGCTCCTTAAAATCCAGAAACAAGGCGTCAAACTCATTACGCTTTTCACTCTGGATCAAGTCATGAACAGACTCCAGCAGTCGGAGCAGGGTTTCGCGCTTACCGTCGATTTCGGAATGTTCTGTCTTTTCGGAAGACAGAACATATTTCCGAACGCTCAAGAAATTTTCCATCCAATCAATGAAGTGGGACAGCTCCACTAAATCGCGAGACGCTTTTTCAAGCAGATTGATATTTTCTGCAAACAGGTCGATGATCTTTCCCATTCCCTGGATCAGACTGATTTCCTTTTGGGGAATGAGCTCGATAAACTCCGTGACGTTTTCAAAGCGGCGCTTGGTCCAGGTGAGCTTCCGCCACATCTGAGTGGTTAGAAGTTCATTCGGCAGGTTATCCAATCTCCTGGGGATGCCCAAATGCCTCCAGTTTCTAAGCCAATCGTTTAAGGCACTGACGGCAGCTTCGCGGCCGCGGCTGGTGGATATATCGGTCAACTCCGGCCTGCCCGTGATCAACCGGCACCATTGAGTGAGAACTTCCACCGGATAGTCTTTGTGCGTCGGAATACGCTTAAAACTGGAAAAACTTTGCAGCGCTTCTAAGAGCGCAAAGTTCTCGCGGCTGATGGTTGCGTTGGTTTCGGGGTCATACAGTTCAATCTGGCCATCGGCAACTAATGCCGACAGAATCAGGTGCAGGGAATTGAGGGTGAGCCCGAAAGGAGACCGTCGCACGAGGGCAAAAATGGACTGGATGGGTCTTTCAGTCGCATCCAGGGTCTCTAGATACTGAAATACCTGGGTCAAAAAGATGGGGGGAGTGATAGATAGGTTCAGCTCGTACAAGCCATCGGACAGGCTCACCAGGCCAAGCGGAAGAGCAAACTTTCCGGCCAGTCTTTGCACTTCTTCATTGGTTGGATCCTGGCCGGCGAAGAGTCCCCGACTTATCTTCGTTACGTGGTTCTCAGTCAGTTGTTCTCCGCCAAAGTCCGGATGCAACGAGTAGAGCTGATTGAAATTTGGCTTGAAGAGATAACTGAGGAACGCTCGAAACGTGCGACACTCCAGATGTCCTTGGTTGAATGCTTGCAATCGATCGCAGGTGATGATCCTGCCCCGGTTGAGATAGAGTTCGCGGAAGAGATTGGCTAAGTCCGATTTGAGCTCCTGTCGTAAAGAATGCAGATCAGCCAGGGCAAAATCGTTGCTGGCAGACTTTTCAGTTAGCCGAAGAGCTAAAGCTTTCTTAAGTTGAGCCATCTCCTCAGAAGACGGTTCCGCCGGGACCCAGTGGCCTTCGGTCACCTTCAGCGGTTTAATGGATGCTTCAAGCTCAGGTGTCAAACCAATGGGCTCAATCCACAACAGCCACTCGCTTTTCCCCTCGATTTCGGATTTCTCATCGCCTGAGAATAGAGGCACGCTCGAGGAATCCTGCTGGTATGAATCTTGAAATGCAGGAAGGCGCTGCGACGCGATTGTAACGTCCAGGGGTTCCCCAAGGGGATTGCGATGAGTGCCGGGAAAACGTTCTGACGGCAAGATCTGTCCAGGCCTGTCGGTCCCTCTCCAGTACACCTTAAGCGCGCAGCAAGTGTGGAGTGTGCTTTTGGATAGGTCTCGTTCCAAAGGCCAGTCCGGAAAAATCTCGGCGGCCATCTCGGGGAACAATCCACAAAGACGTGGGTCTGTCTCCGGAATTTGCGTCGCGACATTAGACAGGTATTTCTCCAGCTCTTCCCGCAGGTCTGCCGCTCCCAGTCGATAGGTTCTGTCCAGGCGGTCATCAGTGCTTGTGAATCCCCCCTCAACGGCCTTCTCCATCTGCCCTAGGAGCATCCCCACGACGTTATAGCTCAAACCTTCGCTGTCCTCGAAAAGGAGCAAGGCATCAGTGAGGTCTCGAACCGAGGGCGTCCGGTCGGCTAAAGTAAAGAGAAAAGTCGCCTTTAACAGCATCTTGCCCCAAAGCCGGTAGCGATCCTGCAGTCGTGGTACTGCCTCCTCTGCCATTTTCATATAGAGGACATAAAGACGTTGGCATGAAGGGTTGGTCTTGATTTGATATTCCAATCGGTCGAACAGGTTTTCGATAGTCACCAGGCTGATGGCCCGATGGCTGGCCACTTTCGGGTAAGTGCTGTTGACAAAATCAAGCAAAGAGAAGCTGGGGACTTTGCTTTTGATCTTTTCTGCCAGATCGAAAATCAGGGGATGAAAGGGATAGGTCTCACAGAACTCGTTTTCTGAATAATGGAAGTTGGGCAGTTTGGCTTTGATAAAGGCATGAAGCTTTCTGACATCCTCTTGTTGTCTGGGGTTTTTCCTGAAGACGTGACGGAAAATGATCTCGCGGAGATTTGCCCGATCGATCCATTCAATCTTGAAGTTCTCCAGGGTTTGAGCCATCAAGGTGCCATCGATGCCAAGCGGACTTTTAGGAGAAAAGAAATCTTCATGGGCCGCGACTAGGAGAAACAGCTGAGTGGTTTTTGAGCTATATCCCATGAAGCTCAGGAATTCAATGTCTTCGTTCAGCTGCCGCACATCTCTCTTAGGCGCCCGCTGAGAAAGCCCATCAAACATCAATAGGATCGGTTTCTCATTATCAATATGGAAAGTGATCAATTCGTGCGCCTTGATGGTGTCGATTCCCGGAATCCGGTTTGGATCAAACATCTGCTTGCCGAATCGCTTCTGGCACTCACTGTGAATCTTGGTGAGCACGAGCTCTGGAAGCGAAACTTCCGTTTGCTCGGAAAGGTCGATCCAAATGCAAAGCGGCTCAATTTCGCGAAGGGTGGCGATATTGGACAGAACTCTGGGATCATTTAGACCCGGACTGAGCGTTCCCTTCTGGCTAATCAAGCTGTAAATTACAGAAAGCAGATGGCGTTTTCCGACTCCATGGCCTCCCGTTAAGAGAATTGAGCTGGGCCCTTGAGAGGACATTTCTGTGTCGGCTAGCTTTTTGCAAATGGTTTCGAGAATGCGATTCACAAGCTCAATCAGACCGTCGGTAGGCAGAAAGGTGCGCAGACACTCGTGAAGATTGGCTGGCGTGATCGA
>JBGOVH010000293.1:0-4591 GCA_041478005.1 Terriglobia bacterium
CTGGAAGCATCAACATCCCGGCTCTTGCGTAGTCTTCTCTATACATCCAAGCAATGGACAGGAAATGAGGGAACTGCCAGATAAACAAAATCGCGTAAAGCGCCCACGCCTCGATTCCCAGATGATTGCGCACTGCCGCCCAGCCCATCAGGACAGGGGCGGCTCCCGGAAAGGCGCCAATGAATGTGCAGAGCGTGGTCTTTCTCTTTAAGGGTGTATAAATCAACAGATAGCTAAGCAACGTGGCCAAACCAATCAGGCTTGTCAGTATGTTGACAAGAAGAGCCAGGTAGACAGCGCCAGCGAGGGACAAAATAACGCCAAAGCGAAAAACCTCCTCGGGTGTAAGTCGTCCTGAAGGCAACGGACGGTTGGCTGTTCGGCGCATCTTGCCGTCATGAGATCGTTCCATGTAATGATTGAGCGTTGCCGTCCCACCGGCCACCAGAGCCGTTCCAAGCAGCGTATGAAAGAGAACCCATAAGTTCAGTGACTCGGCCGCCATGAAACTGCCTAATCCCGTAGCAATGAGCACGAGAAAGGTCACTTCGGGTTTAATGAGGCAGAAGTAATCTGAAAATTTGGAAAATCGGGTCAGCTCACGGACAGGAATCACAATTGAATCTGTTTTCGTTATTTCCATTTTAGATTCTTGAAGTCACTCTTTGCGGCGCTGGAGAAAGTGGCAACGCATCCACAATTGGCGGCGCTGCTTTGTAAACTTGAAGCGTCAAAATAAGACTAGTGACCAATACCAATGCGCCAGCGGCAACGTGGGCGGTGGTGATGCCAACCATGAACAAGGCGGGCTGAACGTCCTCGCGAGTCATTAGCCGCACGATATAAGAACCGATACCCAGAGACAACTGTGATACGAGCAAGACACCAAGCAAGACTGCGGGATAGAAAAGACTGGGACTGTGTTGATAATATTTGTGGGTTCGGGCAACTATCCAGAGGATAAAGAAGGTGACGAGGAGAGCCCCGGCAACGTGCAGAAGCAGACCGGATTTAGAATGACGCAAAGCAGCTCCGAGTATCAACTGCAGATAAACTGAAACCGTCGTTAGAAGGCACAACCGTCTCAAGGAGACACCCTTCTGCCCTTCAATCACAGCAGACGGACCTCGCCTCCAGTGGTCAGAAGTGACCCAGGCGATACTTGCCACCATGCAAAAAAAGGCTTGAGCCAAACAGGCATGCAGGATCGAAATCGGGGCCGGCAGGAAAAATAGTACTGTGATGCCTCCGAGAATTCCCTGCGCCACAACGGCGCCAACAGCTGCAATTCCGAGCCTTCTGACTGCTTTCCGGGGTTCCCTTTTCCATAACCAAACTCCCAAGATCAAGGTCATGAGACCCACAAAACTTGCAATCATGCGATGCCCATGCTCGTAAAAAATGCCTCCGATCATTGGAGGATTCAGAGAACCATAAGAGAGTGGCCAATCCGGAACTGCCAGTCCGGCCTCATTTCCCGTTACTAGCGCGCCTGCAATAATGAGGATAAGAGTACTGCATGCAGTGAAAACAGCAAAGCGATGGAGACCCGCGTTTTTGTTCAAGAAATTTTGATTTTGAGCTTGCATTTGCAATCCGTGGATGGAGCACTCGATGCAGTGTCCCATCCACTTTACTGACTGATGGATTGAATCGAACGCATCTTTACTTAGGAAACCGTGGCTGCAGCCTTGAGCGTAAAATCAACCGTCTTAGACTCTTTGGCAGATACGGTCACCTTTTGCGTAGCAGTTCCAAGTTTCTCATGCCAGGCCTCAATGGTGTATTCCCCAGGAGGAAGCCCCTTAATTTCAAAGGATCCATCTTTACCTGTAACAGCAAAGAAGGGGTGTTTGAGCACTCCAATATAACTCTTCATCCAGGGATGGACATTACATTTCACCGGTACCATCACCTCTTCCCGGGAAAAAGTTCTATCAAGCGGCTGTCCACCTGGCGACATAGAAGTATTCCATTCCCTATTGTTTTGTGGAATCGGGTGGATGTTATGAGTGGTCGGGTCACTATTCATGATCTTGAGCGCCTGGCCAGTCTGCACACCGATCATGTGCGGATGATAGAGACATCCTTTCTGATCCAGCGTAACAGGCTCTTTGGGAGTTTCGAAGGTTTTGTCTCCCAGTCCTTCCTTGACATAAACGAAAACATATTGAAGGGTCTTGTTGTCATTAACGACCACTTCCTGTGCGTAAACAGCCTCTTTATGCAAGGCAGCACAGGAAGCTTCAGCATCCATCCGAATCTGACGGGGCTTGGGCGCTTCGCCTTCGAACGATACCTTTCCGGTAATGGTGGCAGCTGTCGCTGGATCGATGGCTGTGACAGGACCAGTCGGAGCACCCGTTTCGGCCGGCTTTTGTTCCATTGTTTCTGCAGGCTTTTGCCCGCCTCCTCCGCAGGCAAATGAAAACAGAGCCAAACTTATGATAGACATGAGTAATGCGAGTTTTTTGTAATTCATATTCTCCTTGTGACCTTTCTTTAAGATTTAGAATAACTATTGGGATTTCCGAATCCAGTGCCACTTACCCAGCAAGAGATGTGGTTAGGAATTCAAGATTTCCACTTATTTCAACGCCACCTTCGCGGGGGCCGATGGTGTATGACCCACCAGACGTTTTTGCTCATCTGGCGTGAACTGAAACATGTAACGAACCAGTAGCTCCGCATGATCCTTCTGGTATCCTGTGAAGTTTGCAGGGACGGGTCCGGAGAAAACCCAACGCCCACCATCTCGCCGGAAAAGTCCAGAAGGCATTGACGTTCCCGGAGCGATCATGGCCGGATCAGTCATCCAGCGACCTGTCCAACCCGGTTTCAAACGTTCCTTGGCCAGAAGAAAATTGGGAGCCGTTGCATTGCGGTCGTGGCCAGGTTCTCCTGTGGCATGGCACTTCAAGCAGGGAGCGGCCGTTGACGTGAACAAGCTCCGCGCCATATCACGCTCCTTGTCCGTGAGAGGCTCCAGCTTCGTCGGGATATAAGGTTGAGCCTGGGATGAAAGAGCTTCAAAAAATCTCACGATCTTGCGAATTTCTCCATCCGAGAAACTGAAGGTGGGCATGCGGACTTTGAGATACGATCTCACTCCATTGCGATTGAAATCAGAAGTGTTCATCGCAGGGTTATCCAGAAAGCGTCCCAACCAGTTGGGATCGACCCTGGCTCCTTCTCCAATCAGCGTCGGCGGGAGCTGTTCTTTCCAGTCCGGATCTTGATAACGGGGCAGGCCTGAAAGGATCGACTTTTGGCCGATTCGGACTTGATGACAGCCCATGCAATTATATTTATTGACCAGCCACCAACCCTCACGAATGTCTTTGCGCTGATCCCGGGGATTGTAAAAATAACTGGCAGGCAGCATGGAATCAACACTTCCGAGCAAAAACGTCGTGACCTGAGTGATCTCTTCCGGTCTGAGCTTGAAATTCGGCATCCGGAGTTTTTCCAGAGGAGTCTTCACTTTCCCTTCATCATAGACGCCGGGATTTTCGAGTTTATGTTCGAAAAATCCCTTGTGATTATACCACTCCTTATGTTTGGCCTCGTGAGTTAAGAGAGCAAAATCCAAGCGTTCAATTGGCTTGCTTCCTTCCTTAGTCAACTCCGTTCCTATACGCCCTTCTTCTTCCAGTCCGGCAATCTCATGGCAGCCGGCGCATCCGAGGTGCTTGGCCCAAGCCAAACCTTTTTGCTTGAGCTTGGGATCTTCCAGATAATCAGCTCCGGGATAATTGGCACCGGGTTTCTTAAGAGTCACTAGATAGCTGGCAATATCCTGGGCTTCCTCCCAGGTCAGCCGAAGATTGGGCATGACCGTCATTTGCTGAACTTGAAGCTCGTGGCCGTCATTAGGGCAAGCCGTGTGGTCAAGATCAAAGACAAAGGGCAGGCCCTTCTTGGCATAATCCTCTGGACCGAGATCTCTCTTTTCGTGTGGACAGAAGGGACGAGTCCTTTCGCGAGGATTGTGAATCCAACGCACGAGGTATTCATAATGATCCTTCTCGCCTACACGGGTGAGGTTAGCGGCAAAGGTTCCGCCAAGGCTTTTTTCTCCCTCGCCGACAGAATGACACCCTAAGCAACCACGGGTCTCAAAGAGTTCCTTCCCGCGGGAAGCATCCCCCGGTTTTTGAGAAGCTAACTGCCCCCGCACGCCCGATTGCCAGATGAGAGCTGCGATAGACTCGCGCTGTTCTTTGTCCAGGCGGAAGGCTGGCATCTTAGTCGCAGGACGGAACGCATGCGGGTTCTCCAGCCATACCGGGATCCACTCCTTATGGATCTTAACCCGCACTTCCTTCAGGCTGGGGGCCACCTTCTTTTGTTCACGCAGCAGACTCTTCGACTGAATGTCCAGCTGCTCCATCTGGTTGTCGATGTTACTAATGGTCTGGCGTGCCGCATCAGCCGACGCATACAGGCGCTGAGCCTCTTTGTTGTCAGAGGCGGCATCCGCATCCTTTAAGTCTTTTTCAACAGCTCTTTCCTTCTCTTTGTGTTCGCCTTCCAGCTTTCGAATCGACTGCCGATTATTCATGAGAGCTTCCGATTCGATATCGAATCC
>JBGOVH010000334.1:0-4207 GCA_041478005.1 Terriglobia bacterium
GAAACTGGGTGTGCCACTTACTTTACCTTGGCCGCCATCGCTTCATGCTCCTTGACCAGAGCTGTCAGCTCGCCTGATGCTCTTGACCAGCCGATCACAATGCTCAATGGTGCCCGGGGCATAGGGAATCTTCTTTACTCCCTCACCAGCTTTCCCATACCATGCAGCCATCTGATCATACTCCTTGGCTTTGGCACGCGCTTTGGAAGCTTCAGTCCGCCAGGCAGTGCAAACGCATTGACGAAGCTACCCTGATCGAATTTCAGTGAGGAGGATATCTCGTAACTCGAGATCGGATTCAATAATCAGGAGACGATCCGGGGGTTGGAATTCCAGCCAGGATCTCACTCGCGAGCGAACTTTTCCCAGAGCAAAGCCTCTTTTGCGAGCGATCTTCAGGAACTCCCAGATCAACTGGTCCAGTTCGAGCTTTCCATCCAGCCTGAAATCATCTTTCAACTTCCGGACGTAAACGCCGCTCCCCTTGCGAAACTCTACCCAGCCCGGAGAAGCCAGGGCACGGTAAGCGGCGTTAACTGTGTCGGAACGAACGGCAAATCGGCGAGCCAATTCACGCGTGCTCGGCAACTTCTTATTGGGCTTCAACTCTCCACTGCTGATCCCGAGCATGATTTGAGTGGTCAGTTGTTCATGCACAGGGACTTCCACTACTTCTGGAAAGCAAAAGTTGCATTGTCATCCTCTGTTGGCCCTACTGCGGTCACACGCGGGATATTCAAATGGCGTCGCGAGCTTGTGCTAGCTGCCTAGCCCTGATAGACCCTCCTAAACAGACACCAACCACCCCAGTCAGCAGGTTTGTCACTTGCAACCAACGCGGTTCCTGGCCATTTGAGGTGATGATTGAAATAATGGCCATGACTGCGGTCAGGCCAGCCAACGCCAAGGCGTGATTCATCTGCGAACTCTTGGCCATAAGCCCAGTCACGTATCCTCCGCCGATCGCGCATAGGAATCCGTAAACTAGGCTCAATAGCATGAATCCGCGAGTTGGCTCTGTGGTGGGACCCCGGAACCAAACAGCAAATAATGCCATGACTGCGACCATCATCACGAGAAAACCGCCAATCACCGCAAAAATGCTTCTGATCATATCGTCTCCTTTTTCTTCATCAGAGCCGGCCTCCACTACAATTGAACCGCGAGGAAACGAAGAGCGCGAAGGCCAAATAGGTCAGTCGGGGAACCGCATAAACGTGCGAAGGATGCAGGATACAGGTTCAAGGGGGCAAGCTGGTTTCCGGTGCAAAATTGGGAAGAGTGAGGGGTGGAACGGGCGCTCTTCGCACGCTGAAAACGCCCGACGGAGCGCGCGTTCCACCGGCCGGGTATAGTTAACTTCCATTGTAATGAGTTAGTATGGCGGGTGACTCGCGTGGGTAGCCACGCTAAGCGCTTTCTGCGAGGCGTGGGCATTCGATTAAGCGCAGACAAGACCATAACAGGATGGACAGGATTCACAGGATAAGAGAGAAGGACAAAGGGCCTTCTTCTTTTTTTCTAATCGGTTCAGAAGTATGCAGACATCAAAGCACTTATCGAATGCCCCCTCACCCCCGATGAGGCGCGAGGGGAGGGGTAGTTCATGAGTTGTGTCTGCTAACCAATGAACTGATTAGTCTTCCCGTCTGCATTGGATACAACTGGTCGTAGCCACAGTGATCACTTTTTCAATCATCGGTTCACACCCTCTTTCTACCCGTTTTCGGGAAGAAGATCTCTCTGAGAAGATTCTCATTTGTCCCTTTTACATATCCTGCCGATCTTGTCCATCCTGTTATGTTTTTGTTCCCTCAATTCAGTTCCAGTTTTATTGATTCGTGTTCATTTGCGGCTAGATTTGGTCGCAGGAACTTGCTTCCACGAGAAGTCCACGGCTTGCGCAAAGCGCTCACCGTGGCTTGCAGCCTGTTGACCCTCATGCGATCAGTTTCTGAATCAGGTTCCCGTGAACATCAGTCAGGCGGAAGTCACGCCCCTGGAAACGATAGGTCAGACGGGTGTGATCAATTCCTAGTTGATTGAGAATGGTTGCCTGCAGATCGTGCGGTGTGAGCGGATCCTGTGCTGCCCTGTAGCCTAATTCGTCTGTGGACCCGATACGAACGCCTCGCTTGAGGCCGCCCCCGGTGAGCCACATGGTAAAGGTGCGGTGATGGTCGCGTCCCACCAGCGGATCGTTGGGGTCTCCCTGCAGCATAGGAGTGCGGCCGAATTCGCCTCCCCAAATGACCAGGGTTTGATCCAGCAGACCTCGCTGCTTGAGATCTTTCACTAATGCGGCTGAAGCCCGGTCCGTTTCTTTGCATCGCTCTGGCAAGTGCCGGGGCAAGTTGATGCGTGTTCCACCGTGATGATCCCATTCTCCATGGGTTACCTGAACAAATCGGACGCCTCGTTCCACCAGCCGTCGCGCCAGCAGGCAGTTATTCGCAAACGACTTCTTGCCGGGTTCGGTGCCATACATCTTGTGGATGTGTGCGGGTTCCTTGGAAATATCCACCAGCTCGGGGACACTGGCCTGCATCTTGAAAGCCATCTCGTAGGAGGCAATTCGGGTCTCGATTTCCGGGTCTCCGGAGCTGCTGAGCTTGGCTTCATTGAGATCTTTGAGAGCATCCAGTTCTGCGCGACGTATTTCCTTGCTGATGCCGTCTGGATTAGAAAGCGATAGAACGGGATCACCACCGGATCGGAACGGGACTCCTTGATATACCGTCGGTAAAAACCCACTGCCATGGCAAGCGGAGCCGCATCGCGCCCCTCGGCCTGAGACCAGCAGCACGAACCCCGGAAGGTTCTGCGATTCACTCCCAAGCCCATAAGTGATCCACGAACCCATAGAGGGCCGCCCTGATCGCGGAGAACCCGTAAACATCAAAAGCTCGGCTGGAACGTGATTAAATTGGTCTGTCGTCAGCGAGTAAATGAAACTGATGTCATCTACCACCTCGCGCAAATGCGGTAGCAGTTCAGAAATCCAGGTGCCCGTCTGGCCGTACTGATCGAATTTGAAAACGGGCCCCAGCAGCTGAGGTGTCCCGCTCAGGAAAGCAAAGCGTTCGCCTTCGACCAGCTCTTTGGGCACATTGGATCCATGGAGTTGCTTCAATTTAGGCTTCCAGTCAAATAAATCCAGTTGAGAGGGTGCTCCTGCCTGACAAAGGAAAATGACACTCTTGGCCTTTGGAGCGAAGTGCGGTTGCCTGGGTGCCAGAAAATCTGTCCGCTCGACCTCCTGGCTGGCGAGGGTTTTGTTACCCAGAAGAGAAGCCAGGGCCATCGAGCCGAGGCTCAGGCCGCTATTAAACAAAAGATGACGCCGGGTGATCTGTTGTTGCAATGTCTCCAGTCTCATATTCATGATTTCTTACTCCCTGGTAATGGTTTCATCCAAATTTAATAAAACATTGGCGACGACAATCCATGGTGCTAACTCTCTGGGATCGATCTTCGGCGCGTGTCCAAAATAGGTTGAAGCGACTGCTTTCCGTGCCGCCTTAGGATCGGCCTGGTATTTTGTCGAAACCTTATCGAGCAGGCTTAACAGGCGTGTGGCCTCTTGCCCCGTAGGCGCACGCGATAGCACGAGCTGGTAACCATGGCGAATGCGGTCGTGATTACTAGTTGTGGTTTCCGTTACCATCCGTTTGGCCAGCCTGCCGGCGGCTTCGACAAAAACAGGATCGTTGAGCGTTGTTAAGGCCTGCAATGGGGTGTTAGAACGCGGTCTCTTCACTGTGCAGACGGTGCGATCAGGCGCGTCAAAGGCTGTGAACGTAGGGTAGGCTGCCGTTCGCTTATAAAATGTGTACAGCCCTCTGCGGTAGCGGTCTTCGCCTTGGCTGAGCGGCCAGACCTTAAAACCTCCTTCGATAAAATGATCTTCCAGAACGGAAGCCGGTTGAGGTGGAAACACACTCGGGCCACCTACTTTTCGGCTCAAAAGGCCACTTGCAGACAGGGCAATGTCCCGGACTGTTTCCGCGCGAACGCGGTATCTTGCGCCGCGAGAAAGCAAAGCGTTATTCGGATCCTTTTCCAACTTTTCAGCCGTGACTTCCGCCGACTGACGGTACGTTGCAGAGCTGACGATCTCCTTCAAGAGAGCCTTCGTGTCCCAGTTCAGACGAATGTATTCAGTGGCAAGCCAATCCAGCAAATCCGGATGGGAAGGAGGCTCTCC
>JBGOVH010000115.1:0-7281 GCA_041478005.1 Terriglobia bacterium
CATTTGGACTTCCTCTTAAAATGAAGTTCCCCCTCCTTGCACAAGGAGGGGGTCAGGGGGAGGTTTGCGAACTTCCACGCGCCCCCCCTGAAGTTCCTTGTCTAAGGGGAAACGATTATTTTCATCCGTCGTGGAGCCGCGCAGCTCCGGAGAAAATATGCTGTAGAAGGCCTCGTTAAGACCGGCCGAGAGAGCCGACTCCGGCTAGCGCACGCGCCATTTTCATCCTTCGACTCCCAGGAAGGACATGGACAACTCCTTTGCATATTTGACCCTTCAGCGAAAATATACTTTGATTTGCCAACTCGGGTCAAAGCCAAAGGGAATCGCTGATTAATGCCCCAGGAGGCGTGAAAAATTTGTAGTAACGACTTCAGTCGTTCCCAACTCGGGCTGAAAAGAAACGACTAAAGTCGTCACTCCAAACCTTCTTCGCGCTCAGTTATTAATTTTTTCACACCTTCTGCGTCATTAATATCGCTGAAACTCATCGCGAAGCTGCAAAGTGTTGGACCTTCTAAAGGAGAAGGCTCAATAGATCGAAGGAATCAGCTTACGCGTCTTCTTGCAATAGTCCAAGAAATCATCTCCAAATTCACCGAGCAGCAATCTTTCTTCATCACGGATGCGTGATTCCATCCAGAGCCAGACAATGCTAGTCATGACCACGGCCATGATGAGGTTGGCGAAAGTCAATGAGAGCCCCAAAATCATTCCAATTACTCCGCTATAGGCAGGGTGACGCACCCAGCGATAGGGCCCATGAGTAGCCAGCTTGTGCCCGTCTTGAATGGCAACCGCACAACTGAACTGCTTTCCTTGGGCACGAATGGATTCAATGCGCAGCCACATTGCGCATGAAAAGAAAGCCAAGCCCGTCCAGCGGACTGGACTGGAAAGGAGAACTCCAATCCCATGGCGGTCGGCGAAAGGCAGATATGCAAACCAGGCGATCAGCAACGGCAGAATGCGCCAGAATACTCTTCGATGATGGCGAATTTCATTTTTCCCGCCCGATCCACTGGTTCGTGTATCGGACCAGGCGCCATAAAGCGATAATCCCAGCCAGACCGGGGGAAGTAGAATCCGCGCGGGTTCGGAAGCGAATAGGTCAATCCGGTCCCAACCCCAAAACGAGAGGAGGAACAGTGTGATGACCAGCCATTTAAGGGTTGCATGAAGAAGTCTTGATCTAAGAGGCATCGGTTTCCTTTGAAAATGTAAGCAGGTTCCAAGCTGAGGTCCCCTGTGGAAGCCTTCTCTTCCAAAGGCTTCATTCCTGCTCAAACAACTTGGGGCGATTGATACGTTCACCCTTGTAGATCACCTCGGATATCCGCTCCGTGATGCTGATGTCCTGGAGGGGATTTCCGTCAACCAGCAATAAATCGGCATCATGACCTTTGCCAATCAAACCAATGCGGTTGTCAGCCCGCAACAGACGAGCGGCATTGTAAGTGGCTGCCTGAAGAGCAATCCCAGGCGGGATTCCGGCCCATACCCAAAGTTGCAGCTCATGATGAATGGCGGGACCATGCATCACGAGCAGATTTCCTGCGTCACTTCCCGCCACAAGCATCACCCCTGCGCGATAGGCGCGAACAAGATTTTCTTTCCCTTGCTCTAAGCCCATCCCAAAAGGTTTTAGCCTTTCAAGGAACTTGATCGACTTTTCTGAGAGAAGAAATGTCTTGGTAGTTTGGATGAGTTTTGCAGGAGCAACCTGCTCTACGAGAGAGCGACTGAGCAATTCCTCTCCCCCAGAGGAAAGTTTGGAGAATGCCTCCACAACACCTAAAGTTGGATCATAGGCAACACCGTTCTTTGCCATGATAGACAAAAGTTCATCCGGTATCCGCTCTCTAAAACTCCCGTGTTCAACGCCATTAAGACCCACTTTAAGGGCGTCCGCGATATCCTGAAGGTTTCCGGTATGAGCGACGAAGGGAATGCTTTGGATGCGGCATTCATCAGCTATTTCCTGTAGCAGCGACACATCCAGACGGTTGAATAGCACTGGAGCCTGCCCGGACTCAAGGATAGCCTTAATTCCATCAACTCCCGCCGCTTTTAATTCGCGTACCTGCTGACGAGCCTCATTGACGGACTTGGGCAGTCGAACGGTCTGTTGCAAGGCCATGATTTTCATGACCTCCGGCATCCCTTCGAAGAATTCCGTCCCATGGCCGCCTTCAGCGGTGAACATGGGACCGCACACAAACAGACTGGCGCCCAGCCGCTCACCACTGTTGATGCTGGTGCGGAGCTTGAGAGACTCGTCTAAAGGATCCCCAACACTCTTGACGGTGGTCACGCCACAGTAGAGATAAGCTGCCAGCGCCCGTGACATGGCTTCTTGCGGACTATGGTTCTCTCCTGGCTCATTGAATCCTCCGGGTACGCCCAGGTGAACATGCACATCAATCAGGCCTGGAAGAAGAGTTTTTCCCGATGCTTCAATCACCGTGGCCTTGAGTGCTTTGGTGTCGGGATCGGTTCCTTCGAATACCTCCTCTATTTTCCCTCCCTTGATCAGGACTGCACCGGACTCAATCACTTTCCCGCTGCCAACGAAAATGCGAGCACCCCGGATTAAAAGAGTGCCGCTGCGTTCCAAGTCGCGCGCGAGGATCTGAGCTTTGCGAAGATGTTCCCGGCTGTGAGCCTGATAGCCCCCCAGAAGTATGAAAGGACACAAAACCACGAGAACCCAGAGCTTGGCTGCGGGCTGGATCTTTTCTTCCTTTTCCCAGCGGAAAAGCTGAGCCGAGATGAAGGTCCCGAGGATCATGGTGGTCAGCAGTGCCAACACGGCGGACCAGTTGGTGCTCAATGACTCGTTGCGAAAAAAAATCCCCTGGAAACCGGTAACCAGGTAGGAAGCAGGCAGGAATTGGCTAATGATTTGGGCCCAGGGGGGAAGGATGGTGATGGGAAATGTTGCCCCGCTCAGGAAAAGCATCGGCATATAGAAGAGTTGAATCAACACCTGGCTTCCTTGCATGGTGTTCACGACACTGGCCAGGATTAGCCCGATGGCACGAAATGCCAGGAGCCCCAAAGAAATCAGACCGAACAGAGAAAACAGTCGGGCTGGGATTGGCATTCCATAAACAAAATAAGCCAAACCCAGCATCAAAATTACAACCGGCATGTAGATGACCCAGCCGGAAATCATCGAGGCGACCAGCAAGGGAGCCGGGGAGATTGGTGTTACCTTGAAGCGCCGCAGGATGTTCATTTCCCGTTCCTGAACGGCTCGAATGCCTGCGCCAAAAAGGCCATTTCCAAGGATCCCCATGACCAAGACCATGGATACGACAAATGAGATGGTGCCTCCTCTTTCGGCCTTCATCAGACCTGCAAAGACAAAGAAAAAGACCAGAGGAAACAGGTAATTGAAGAAGATGACGGCCTTGTCGCGAAAGGCCAGCTTTAGATCCACTTTCACAAGCGCAAGGTAAGCTTTCATTCGCGCAGGCTCTTTCCGGTGAGTTCAATAAAGACATCTTCCAGGGAGGGTTTCTTTAGGTGCACGTCCGCCAAACCAATGTTTTGCTGATCGACCCACTTGACCATTTCGACCAGTGTTCGAGCGGCATGAGACGAATGGACGGTCACCACTTTGCGATCGGCGCTCACTGTTGTTTTAGCTGCCTCGTTCCAGGCGGGAATTTCCTTGTGGGGGAGTGGCTGATCACAGTGAATCTCGATAATGGAATGGCCGAGTGTGTGAGACTGAATCTCGCGGGGTGATCCCATGGTAATGATTTTCCCTTCGTCAATGATCGCAACGCGATCACACAGCTTTTCCGCTTCTTCGATATAGTGCGTGGTCAAAAGTATGGTGCGCTGCTCGCGTCGCAAGTTTTGGATGAGCTCATGAATTTCGTAACGAGCCCGTGGATCCAGTCCTGCTGAAGGCTCATCCAGAAAGAGGACCTGTGGATCATTGAGAAGCGCCAGGGCCAATGCCAGGCGTTGTTTCTGGCCTCCTGAAAGCTGCCCATAGAACTGATCACGTTTTTCCCATAGCTGGAGGCGCTTGAGCAATCCTTCACCGTTCACGGTCCGAGAATAAAAGCTTCCAAACATTTCAACCGCTTCAACCACTTTTAGTTTCGCCGAAAAGTTGGTGGACTGAAGACAGACGCCAATGCGATCCTTAAGCTGCTTGCTTTGGGTGCCGGGGTCGAAACCGAGCACTGAAACCAGCCCCCCGTCGCGTGGGCGAAGCCCTTCAAGGATTTCGACTGTCGTGGTCTTTCCAGCTCCATTCGGTCCAAGCAGACCAAACACTTCTCCCGCCTGAATCTCGAACTCAATTCCTTTGACTGCCTGAAAGTTTCCATAGCTCTTGGTTAGGCTCTTTACTTGGATTGGAGCCTGGGAGACTTCTGGGTTTGGAGTTTGAATTTCGGGCTGCACTTTCCTTCGTCCTATTCCCTTGGTTTCGCCGAATTGAGTGACAAATCGACTCGGAGGTCTAACCGACATTACCTCGAACTGTAGCCGGGGTCGGTAAGCCCAGGTCCTGGAGATTGGAATCCCCTCTCAGAACGGATATTTCTTTAGTTGGGCTCACCGAAAACGATGCTGCTTAACTGACCCATCTCATCGATCAAGAAGTCTGGATTCAGATCCCCCAATGTTTCACTAGCCAGACCATACCGGACTCCGCACGTTGCCACGCCGGCATTCTGACCGGTTTGAATATCGATCCTCGAATCCCCTACCATCAGCGCACGTTCCCTGTGCGCTCCGGTGTCCGACAGGATCTTGTTGATCCCGATCGGGTCTGGTTTTTTTTGTTCGAAACTATTGCCACCGTAAACGAGGGCAAATTTCTCATGAATTCCGAGACCTTGCAAAATGGCCGTCGTTGGGGCAAGTGGCTTGTTAGTGAGGACTGCCAGCCTTATATCACCGAGTTGATCGAGTGTCTCGCGCACCCCGGGATATAAGACGGTGTTATCCAAAAGGTGAATCCCGTAATGCTTGAGGAAAATGTCGAGCGCTTGTTTGACGTCTTCTTCTGCCAATCCTTCTCCCATTGCCCGACGAATAAGCAATGTGGCGCCATCTCCTATATAGCTGTAAATGAGATCGTGGGTGAGAACGGAGAGCCCCATTTGCTGCCGCGTGAAATTCACGCTATTGGCCAGATCTAGCCGCGAGTCGATTAATGTTCCGTCCAAATCAAAAATAATGACGTCATACCTAGGATTTTGTCGCGATGACAAATTCATGCGATAACCAGTGACTCCTCTGAAAATGACGTTCCCCCTCCTTGCACAAGGAGGGGGGAAGGGGGAGGTTTGCGGAGGTTCCGAGCATAACCCCCTTGTAGTCCCCCCTTGTCCAAGGGGGGACGAATATTTTCATCCGTCGTGGCCCGCACAGGGGCATGAAAGGCTCTCCTGAAAAATACCAAAGCCGAGGACGACGGCATTATAGCCATTCGCCTCAATTACCAAAAGAGAATCGCTCTTGGCCTGTGTTATATTTCAATGCTTGATTTAGTGCTGAGAAACAAGGCGCCTACTCAAAGGAGCTTCCTTACCTATGTTCAAAACTTTGGAATGGACCGAAGCCGGTGTGGTTATGATCGACCAGCGCAAATTACCGGTCGAAGAGGTTTACCCGGTCTTTACGACATACCAGGAAGTGGCTCAAGCAATCAAAGACATGGTCGTTAGGGGGGCGCCTGCCATTGGAGTGGCTGCCGCAATGGGCGTTGCGTTGGGTGTACGAAAGATCCAGACCAACGATCCTGCCGAGTTTGAAAAAGAGTTTCTGAACATTTGTAACGTCCTGGCTGCAACACGTCCCACGGCAGTCAATCTTTTCTGGGCCGTTGAAAGGATGAAGAGAATATTCGGGGAGCATGTCAGGAAGGATGATTTGAGATCATTATCCAAGGCCTTGGAATCTGAAGCAATTCAAATGTATCACGAAGATATCGAGATCAACCGTCGCATGGGAAAGTTTGGAGCAGAGTTAATTAATAACGACGACCGGGTTTTGACTCATTGCAACGCGGGGGCGTTGGCAACAGCCGGATACGGGACAGCGCTAGGGGTCATACGAGCTGCGGTAGAGCAGGGCAAGAGGGTTCAGGTGTTCGCTGATGAGACCCGGCCTTTCCTGCAGGGTGCCCGCTTGACGGCTTGGGAATTACAAAAGGATAAAATCCCAGTAACCTTGATTACCGACAATATGGCGGGTTACTTCATGAAGAATGGAGAGATCGATTGCGTTATCGTGGGAGCGGATCGGATTGCGGCCAATGGGGACGTCGCCAACAAGATCGGAACCTATTCGGTGGCTGTGCTGGCTAAAGAGAACAATCTCCCCTTCTACGTGGCCGCGCCGACTTCGACCCTGGATTTAAGCCTTCCGACAGGAGATGAGATCCCTATCGAACAGCGTCCGGGACGCGAAGTGACTCATATTCGTGAGGAGCCGATCGCTCCAGAAGGTGTGGAAGTGGCCAACCCCGCCTTTGACGTCACGCCCAACCGCTATGTGACTGCCATCATTACGGAGAAGGGAATTGCCAGAGCACCGTACATTGAGAGTTTGAAAAGCTTGAAAGGCAAGTCTCTCTAGCCTGAATTATTCATGAACTGCGCTTTGATAGGCTGCGATTGTCATTAACCCCGCGCTGAAGCACGGGGTTAATGAGATTTGGTGATCACAAGTGCTCGCTTCACGAATAATTCGAGCTAGTGGCTGCCTCACAGCAAGCGTCAGCCTTACGGCTCTCCTTCAAAATCGGTAATGCGCTTTCGAATTTCTTGCGGAATCGGGCTCGTCTTTTTTTCCTTTTGATCCAGCCAAGCTTGAATGGTTTGCCCGTCAGCGATCAACCTCCCAGACTGTAAATCGGTCACTTCGTAATCAAAGATGAAGCTGGAGTTTTTGAGCGCCGAGACCTTGGCAGATACTTTCAAGTGATCACCATGATGAGCCGGAGAGCGGTAGTTACACTCCGACCTCACGAGAATGTAACTAAAGTCTTCGAACGCATTTCGTCCGAACAAGTCTCTCCAGTAGTGCATCCGGGCGACTTCAAAGTAGGTGAGATAGACTGCATTGTTGACGTGGCCCAACGCATCTAGATCCCGGAAACGGACTTCAATGTCGATGGAAAATTTGTAGGGTGGCATTTCAAAATCTCAAATTTCAAATGTATTGAGTCATGCATAATTGACTGACAAAAGCCCCTCGCCTCAGCCCTTCTCCATGGGTCTCCCCCAATGGGGGTAATGGGGGCGC
>JBGOVH010000418.1:0-3729 GCA_041478005.1 Terriglobia bacterium
CAGGGAGGCGCGGGGACTCAAGCTTGGACATTTTCCCTGAAGGGGATTGATAAATCAGCCCAGGGTTGACGCGAAGCGCTACCCTGGGTTTGAAGTTTCACCATCCATCTCATCTCCAACGGGGATGAACAAACCCGCGTCCTGTGTGCTTCCCCTTCAGGGAAGGTTTTTTTCTGGCAATCGCCACCCAGGGTAGGGCGCGACGACTTTCGTCGCTCTTGCAACTTGGGTTGATTTGTTCATCCCCTTTGGGGAAATAGGCGCTCCGCATGGTGATTTGTGATTAGAGGACTCGAAACGCTTGTTTGCCCTGTCTTATTCCGTTTTCTTTATTGGGGCTGATCCAGCAACCTCTACAAGCGAATATTTCTGCTGAGGAAGAACAGCAAGTATTGCAGTACAAACCAAGAATGTGATTGCGTCACGCGAGAAAATCGCATTCGCAAAAGCAAACTTGAAGGAGCTAAAACCCAAGTTGGATGCTGCAGACGGAAAAGGTCCGCGGTGATCAAGTGCTGGAAGACCAACTTGCTGCCGACTGTAGTTACATCTTCCCAAACGGGCTGTGCTTTATTGCGTAGTCAATGATTTCCTGGGGCACTTCGAACTTGGCCACTGCCCCATTGCCCTTGTATCCAAGGTCCTTGACGCCGATTTCGCTGGTGTAGAAGGCATCGACGGTCATTTTGCGAACCCAGTCAAAAAAAACGATTCCCGGCCCGAGATCGGTGGAGGAGAGAAATCCATAATCTTCGAATCCCTTGTAATGGCTCGTCTCCTCGTAAGTCAGGCCCTTAGTCTTGCGCTCTCTCTCCTGTCGCTCCGATTCCACCAGCAAATCGAGCATGACCGTTTGTTGTTCGCCTCTGGCATTGACGAAATTTGCCGAGTCCCGCTGCCGCATTTCCGCATCCAGCCATCCCAATCCACCCGTAAAAATATCCGCCAACTGTTGGTTCTGGCTGCAGAGCAGGTCGATGAACTCTGGAGCCCCTGCGTCACGCGCGCTGCCGGAAACCCCGTCAGCGGGCACAATCAGCTCTGCCAGGCGGCCTAGAGTCTTGAATTCATGCTCATTGAATAGCTTGGGTGTGTAGCTACCCGTCTTCTTCTTCTCTTCCGTGGCATGTTGGTGGACGTGTTGAGCCGCCTCAAGCTTGAGCTCGCCTCCAGCAACGGCTGTGACCGCCAGCGCAATGTTTCGGAGCATGTCACGGCGTGAGAGTCCATCGATTTGTACGAGTTGTTCTGTGTGATTAGACATTTCCTTTCCTCATCTCCTCAGCCAGGTATTCGGATGCGCGCCAGGACAGGGCATTAATCGTCAATGTCGGGTTTTTGTCTGGATTACTGACAAACGTTGCGCCATCGCACACAAACAAATTCTTCACTTCGTGGGTCTGACAAAAACCGTTGATTGCGGAAGTCCGCGGATCCTTGCCCATCCGCACCGTTCCTACCTCGTGAATGATTGTCCCGGGAACAGAGATCCCGTCACGCTCTCGTTGTGCGGGGGTCAGATTGTGGACCTTCCCTCCCATCGTCTCGATGATATCCGCAAAAGTCTTCTCCATGTGGCGGGCCTGTTTCCATTCATAGTCGGACCACTTGAAGTGGAATTTGAGTACAGGAATTCCCCACTGGTCGACTACTTTTGGGTCAATTTCACAGTAACAAAGCGAATTCGGAATCATCTCTCCGCGGCCGGCAAAGGCGACGAACGTCCCATAGTCCTTGCGAGCATTCTCCTTGAGATTCTTTCCATAGCCATACTTCATGGCAGCCCGATGGAATGAGCCTACCATGGGCATTCCGTAACCCCCTCCGATCTCAATGTGGTAGCCTCGCGGGAAGCCAATCTTGTCGTGCTTTTCCCACAGCCACCAGGGCATGTAGAGATGAGCCCCGCCAGATCCATCGCTGTCATAGCGGGGAAGCCCTTCCAACGCGGGAACCTGCCCACTCAAATCGAAGCCCACCGTGTCCATCAGAAATCGCCCAACCACGCCAGAGCCATTGGCCAGGCCATTGGGGAATGAGCCGGACTTGGAATTTAGCAGCAGTCGCGCCGACTCGCAGGCGCTGGCAGCCAGAACCACTACGCGCCCGTGGATCACCTTCTCCGTTCGGGTTCTCTTGTCAATGTACAAGACACCCGCGGCCTTGCCCTTCGAGTCAACCAAAACCTCTCTGGCCATGGCGCTATCGAGGATCTTCAATTTACCGGTCTTTAGTGCAGGGAAGATTTGCACTTGACTGGAGGAGTAGTTAGACGCCGTTAGGCAACCACGACCACATTGCCCGCAGTAATGGCAGGCCGGTCTTCCATTGAGTTCTCGGGTGATGACGGCGCGCCGGTTGGGGATACATGGAATACTCAGCTTCTCACAGGCCTTCCTAATTAAGACCTCGTGTGCCTTGGGCGGAGGCGGATCGTGGAAGATCCCGTCCGGGGCGCTGCGAATCCCTTCCCGGCTGCCCGCAATCCCAATGAACTTTTCAGCTTTGTCATAGTAAGGAGAAATGTCTTCATAAGAGATAGGCCAGTTCGTCCCCAGTCCATCACGGTCGTAGGGTTTGAAATCATAATCTGAAAACCGAAAGGACATTCTCCCGTAATGGTTCGTGCGGCCGCCGATGATGCGAGAGCGGAACCAGCGAAACTCACTGCCTTCTCCAACTGTGTAGGGCTCTCCTTCTAGTTCCCATCCGCCTCTAGTGGTGGTGAAGTAGCCGAAAGGCTTTCCACGACCGAAGTAAAAAGCCCCGCCATCCTCAGCACCACGGTGATTCACCTCATGAGGCCACACGTGTTCCATGTATTCCTTGGCCGGATCGAGCATCGGCCCGGCTTCGAGCAGCGTGACCTTTATGCCCATTCCGGTCAGCACGTGGGCGACTGTGCCGCCACCGGCGCCGGAGCCAATTACGATAACCTCATGCACTTCTGGAGTTGCTTTAGTTTGCGCCATGACTCATGTCTCTATGATTTCCTAAGAATTTTGAAAGCGTCAGGATGGTAGCATGCTGGCGAAATGCCAGTCAATGAGACAAAAGCAAAAGGGTGTGCGACAAAAAATGGGGAGAAAAGCGAAATGGCCCAACGGATGTCATCGTCTGAATGTTTGTCAATCATTCAGACGAGCAGACTGGACTTTATCCCAGCCTCGTAGAGGCGAAATATTTATAGCCTATGCGTTCCCCTATGAGCCATCAGCCCCATCAGGGGCGACATCCTTCTTGGGCAGTATCTCCGTCAAGTATGTCGCTCCTACGGAGCTTGGAAGTTTTCTGTGGGGTTGGTTTCTATAAAGATTACACCTCTACGAGGCTAACACCCCCCTTTCCCCGGGAGGACCCAAGATCAATGCGCTCTTACTTCTCATATCCGGGTCCGCGTAGAACCTTGCCAGGCAGGGCGTTGGTTGCCTTGCCTCCGTCGATCACAGGAACACCATTCACCAGAACGTATTCCATCCCTTCGGAAAGCTGATTGGGATTTTCAAACGTGGAACGATCACGTATTGTGTCCGGATTAAAAACCACGATGTCTGCCCACATTCCCGCCTTTAGTACGCCACGATCAGCCAGTCGCATTCGCTGTGCCGGAAGGGCCGTAAACTTTCGAATTGCCTCTTCCAATCGCAGTTTCTTTTCTTCTCGGACATACTTGCGCAAGATCCGAGGAAATGTCCCGTAAGCGCGAGGATGGGGATGCTCCTTTCCCAG
>JBGOVH010000299.1:0-4542 GCA_041478005.1 Terriglobia bacterium
GACCATCGTTCCAGGTTTCTTGATATGGGATGAGCAGCTCAGAAAACATCGCTTGCGCTTTGACCCACCACCGGAATTGATCCGAAGCGGGGATTTGCAAAAGGACATTGCCGAAAACACCGCCTTGTTCAATCGGATTTTAGAGGAGATGGTGAGAAAATACCCTGATCAATGGCTTTGGGTGCATCGTCGCTGGAAAACACGTCCAGAAGGGGGAAAACAGCTGTATTGAATGTTGAAAATCTCCTCTATCATGCCGTCGGTTGCTGAAATGATACCAAGCTTTTCTCCAAACTCGTGCTTGGATGGATCAAATCGAGCAAGAGCAAGAGCACGAGAAGGACAGGCCTACAGAGTTCATTTTCATATGAGAACCCCGTTTGGCCTTATCTAGCCCGTTAGGCGGGCTCTTACGAGAACATTGTTCTCGTTTCCAGAGGACAGCGGTGGAGCGGGCGCTCCGCTGCACGCTAAAACGCGCGACGGAGCTCGCGTTCCACCCCCGGGGATATCAAGGACAATGTCGTTGGCTAGTCAGTATGAAACAAAACCACTCACAAGATTGTCCCATACTTATCGCAGCTGGAGAGGCTTCCGGAGACATGTATGCCGCCGAACTTGCCGCGGATCTGCGGAGCAAGACTCCTCAAGCTTCGCTGAAGTTCTTCGGTTGCGGCGGGATGAAGATGCGGGAGGCGGGGGTGGAAACATTGGTTGATATTCACTCTTTAGCCGTCCTGGGCCCTTTTGAAGCAGTCTCTCACCTGGCGCACTTTTTTTCTGCCCTTCGCCTCCTGACTCAAGAAGCCGGCAGACGACGCCCGAGCTTGGCTATTCTGGTCGACTTTCCCGATTTCAATCTACGACTTGCCAAGCGACTAAAGGCTCTTGGCATTCCAGTGATTTACCTTATCTCACCCCAGGTTTGGGCTTGGCGCAGCGACCGGGTCCACAAGATGAAAGAAACTATTGAACGAATGCTGGTGGTTCTCCCCTTTGAGAAGGATTTCTATGCGGAGATGGGAATGGAGGTAGATTATATCGGCCATCCTTTGGTGGATCGAGTCCGCTGCACAACAGGGAAAAGTCACTTTCTTTCGGCCCATCGGCTAAAGGAGTCGCTTCCTACAGTAAGTTTGCTTCCGGGCAGCCGCGTCAAAGAGATCAAATACACTCTGCCCGTTCTGCTTCAAACCGCCCGCCGGCTCAATTGGGAGCGACCGATCCAGTTTTTGGCGCCTGTATCAACGGATTCACATCGAACACTCGTCGAGAAAATCAAAAAAGACCAGGCCGCTGATCTGCCCTTAACGATTATCGAAGGCGATACTTACAACGCTGTGGGGCATTCCGATATCGCCGTCGTTGCCAGTGGCACCGCCACTCTGGAAGCTGCCATTCTAGGAACGCCACTGATCACTGTTTTTAGGATCTCGAATCTCACTTGGATTGTCGGACAGTACCTGGTCAATGTTCCATTCTACAGCCTGGTCAATCTGATTGCTGGCCGGGAGGTTATTCCGGAGCTATTTCAAAAGGACTTCAACGTCGAGAGGCTTTACACGGAGATGAGAAAATATCTCGACGACCCAGAGCTAATGAAGCGTGTTAGAATGAACCTGGCTATGGTGAAACAGCGACTGGGTGAAGGCGGAGCCATTCATAAGGCAAGCGAAAAGATTCTACCCTGGCTAAGGGTTTGAGACGATTACAGGTACGGGCTCATCAGCATGAAGTTTCTCATTTGGGATTCCTGAACAGTGCAAATGATTCGGGAAACGTGTTACGTGACGATGGGTTCCAGCATTTGACATTCACGAATCATGCTTCACGGTTCGCCATTATTTTCTCCTCTCTTGTTTTTATCAAATGGCTATACAACGGTTTGTGTCTAGTAACAATCCAAAGGTGAATGATCTGGAGGACTCAAATCAAGTGGAGACAGAGTCGATGTCAAAATGGAAACTTAGCCTTCTTGCTTTTGTCCTGCTGGCCTTTCCCCTAAGCTTTTACTTGGGAACCCAGACATTGGCTCGGCCAGAAGAAGAACGACAACCCCAGATTGATGTAGAGGACTACAACGTTGAGGCTGAACTCATTCCCAGTGCTCACCAGATTAAGGCCAAAGCGGTCGTCAGGTTCATCTCCAAAGAGAACTCTCTGAGCCATGTAATCTTCGAACTTAATTCTAATCTCCGCATCGAGAAAGTGTACCTTTTCGACAAGCCTCCTGCTCCGGGAGCCGTCCCAGCACCCGCAACAGAGTCGGTGATCTCGTCGGAATCACAAGTTCCTCGTCTTGCGCGACGAGCTGGGGGAGATTCAACCTCAGTCACTCCATCATCCAGCCGTGCTGAGCCCGCGGATTCCTCCGACTCGGAGGTCCCTTACCTGTCTCGGCGCCCCAAGAAGGATCTGGCTCCCAAGCCTCCAGCTCCGACGGCTGCGAACGTGGCCGCTGGCGGGGCTCAAACCCCCAGCGTCACGGGAGGTGTAAAGAAAAAGCCAGTTTCGAAACCTGTATCCCCTCCGCTGCGGCAGGAATCTGACCCGAATTTCTTGAGATTTACTCGCTATGCGGAGGACCATACACTACAAGTCGATCTTAATTCTTCGCTGAGTCAATCCCAGTCTGCGTCTCTGGTCTTCGAGTATAGCGGCTCTATTGAGTCCGCTGAGAATTCACCCCTCGAAGGCATTCAGGTGGCTAGCGTGAATGAAGAAGTGAGTTATCTTCCTGCAGTCAGTCGTTGGTTCCCCTTGAATAAGTACTTCAAGGATCGTGCAACCGGCACTTTTCGGATTACTGTACCTCAGGGCTTTGTGGTGGCAATGGACGGTACTGCCCGTCCTAAAGAGCAGAGCAGCGGAAAAGAGGTTTACACATTCGTCAGTGAGCGTGCGACATTTCCCGGGACTTTAGCAGCGGCGAAATATAACGTCCTGCCCGCAACACTCGGCAAAGTCGAAGTGGTTTTTTATGTGAAGGATAATAAGAGGGATTTCATTGAAGCGCATACTGAAGTCATTGGGAAAATCCTGGATCTTTACTCTGAAAAATTTGGCTCATACCCTGGGAAATCTCTCAAACTGGCAGTGATTGACAATAATTCTCTGCTGGGCTATTCAGCTCCGGGGATTGAACTAATCGCTGACAGGGCATTCGATCGAACCCCTAACACGAATCTACTGGCAAAAGAAATCGCCTACCAATGGTGGCAAAACTTGATTGTCCCCAAGGCCCCCCAGGACCTATGGCTCAAAGAAGGCTTTTCCACCTATTCAGCATTACTCTTTCAGGAGAGCATTTCTAGTGAAGCCGGTTTTGTCCAGCAAATGAAAGACACGGCAGTTGCCGCTTTGTTGCATGAGGAAAAGAGCACCATCCGCAATGCGTATCAACTCCAGCTCTATTCTCCCGAATACAATTCTATCCTTAAAAGCAAGGGTGCCTACGTCTTGCACATGCTGCGTGGCGTTATGGGAGATGAAAATTTCTTCAAACTGATGAAGGAGTATGTTTACAATTTTGGTTACCAGGAAGCTTCCATTCAAGATTTCAAAGCCCTCGCGGAGAAAATCTCTGGCCAAAATCTCACTTATTTTTTTTCTCAATGGATCGAACAAAATGGCGTGCCTCAATTTCAATATGAGTACACAACCTACCGCGTGAAAGATGGTTTCAAGGTCAGTGGGACTATCAAGCAGGACCTGGACACTTTTCGGATGCCTGTCGAGATTGTTATCGAAACCGAAGGAAAGCCGGAAATCAAGAAAGTGGAGGTCGTTGGCTCTGAATCTCCATTTTCCGTTCCCGTCTTTGGGAAGCCCAGAACAGCCAAGATTGATCCGAATTTTAAAGTTCTGCGCATCTCTGAAGATATTCGTGTGGCTGCCGCCATTGCCAAAGGAGATGAGCTGAGAAAGCTTGGCGAGCCGACCGAATCCATTACTGAATACCAGAAGGCAATCGATTTGAACAAGCGGAGTTCTCTGGCGTTCTTCAGAATTGGAGAAACATTCTTTGAGCAACGCAGTCATCAATCCGCCGCCAACTCCTTTCGTGAAGCGCTCAATGGTGACCTGGAGCCCAGGTGGATCGAGGTCTGGTGCCACATTAATCTCGGCAAGATATTCGACGTATTGAGCCAGCGAGAGCGGGCCTTGCGGGAATATCAAAAGGCCCTGGATACTAACGACAACACACAAGGGGCCCAAGAAATCGCCCAGAAATACCTGCAAGAACCCTACAAAAGTGAAGGAGAGAGCAAGGCAGTCCAATAAGGCTGGGCTGGACAATGGTCTTCACACTTCCCTATTTCATGACTTAAGACTCCTTCCGACTGCTGGACTTTGGACATTTGCAAACGAGAGGCCAGAGGCCTGAACCACAACCTGTGATGCAGACGTCCCGTCTGCACCTGGAGTTTGGACATCTTCGGTGGTTCGCTCATGGATCTTGCGGTCAACAATGGGTATTACAACTGCTGCGCGTGTAAACAGATGCTTCGTCGCTCTTTTCCCGACGAAGCGCAAGGATTA